>CAYZQX010000031.1:0-19850 GCA_964480615.1 uncultured Chitinophagales bacterium
GTTGCTTTAACTAGACTCTGGAAACTAGACACTGGATGCTAGACTTTATGTAGTTTCTGCAACCAGCTTCAGTATCGTAAATCGCTTTAACTAGATTCTGGACACTGGATAATGGACACTAGACTTTAAGTAGTTACTGCAACCAGCATCAGTATCGTAAATCCTATATCGTTAATCTTGAATCGTTAGAAAGCGATAGGGATAGGAGGGGTTTGTGCTGGGGTGGCGGGCTTTCAATTGTTTTGATTCAAAGATGCCGAAAGCCCGCCACCCCAGCACCGAAGCGTCAGCGCAGCCCCGCATAGCCCGGGCCTGTAAGGCATCGCCCATTTTTAGTGGTTGAAAAATACCAATCCATTAAACAAGTCTATGTCATTCAACGTGCTTTGTAGCTATAAAGATTTAGGAACTAGCTAGTTAGGAATATGCTCCGAACAAACTATTAGTGGAGGTAACCCATCAGATAAAATGTAAAAATTACCATAAAATGGCAATAAAATGCATTTAACTTTTTTTTAAGAAATTGAAATAGGTTATTAGTGCGGAAACTTTTACTTTTGCCAAAGTTTCCAAAGTTTCCATTTAGTTGGATATAAATACCAAAATATTAGAGCAGGCCTCAAACCTTTTTATGCGGCTGGGCATAAGAAATGTGTCGCTGGATGACATAACTGAAGAGTTAGGCATATCCAAGAAGACGATTTACGCCCATTACGTAAACAAAGCTGACTTAGTACAGCACGTAATAAAGCAGCACATAGAGAAAGAAAAATTGTTCTGCGAGGGAATATTTTCAGGACGACTGAACTCCATTGAAGAACTGATGGCCATAGGGTATTTCCTATGTAGTAAGTTTGATAGGATGAAGCCTGGTAGCATAGTGGAGTTAAAACGATTTTTTCCTGAATCTTGGAAGTTGTACGAATCGCATCGTATGGACTATGTGAAACAAATATTGATTGGAAATATTAATAGGGGTAAGACACAGGGTTTATATAGAGAAGATTTGTCAGAGAAGTTGATCGTGGAGTTATATATGAACAATATTGATCACTTGCTGCGACGAATAGAGGAGAGTAGTATGAATTCGAGCATGAGCAAGGAGTATTTAGAATATTTGAAGTACCATATTTTTGGGATCTCAACGCCGCTGGGAAGCTCATTTCTTACCGAATACCTAAAAAAAATTCCCAACAACGAATATGATTATTTCAATTTATAAAAATTATATGTTAACCATGCTAAAATATAGCCACTGCTTAATAGTGATGATGGTTATGATCCATACATCGCTTACAAGTTATGGTCAGGCAACCATTAGTTATACGCTAAAGGAGGCTCAAGATTATGCGATAAAGAACAGTTTGACACTGGCCTCAGATGCGCAAAATGTAGTTAATGCGAAGGCCAAGGTAAAGGAGTTATTTGCTACTGGTATGCCTCAGGTCAAGGGTAGTACAGATGTCACTTACAGTCCCATCATGCCTACTTCATTAATTGAACAAGGCACATTTGGGAGCTATCCTGGTCCAGGCGATGTAATTGGCTTTGTAAACTCTGACTTCAATTTACCAGTCATCATACCAGGTACGCCTGATACCACTAGTTCTGATGATCCATTAGAAGCAAGATTTGGATTGAATACTAATGTGACAGCTAAGTTAGAAGCTACGCAGTTGATTTTTAATCCATCGTATATAATAGGTCTTAAGGCAGCTAGAGGGTTTGTAGAGCTTGCACAAAAACAGAGTGAGCTAAAGGAAAGTGATATTCGCGCCAATGTAGCCAAAGCCTATTGTGCGGTATTAGTAACAGCTGAAAATTTATTGGTCATCAGTAAAAACTTAGTAAACCTAGAAAAGATTCACCAGGAACTAAAAGAAATCAATAAAGCTGGATTTATAGAAGAAATAGATGTGGATCGAATAACCCTTTCGATTGAAACGCTTAAGATACAAGAACAAAATATAAAGGATCAAAAAACATTAGCAGAATACTTGTTGAAATTTCAGATGAATTATCCAATGGACAAACCAATTGCACTCACTGAAAAATTAATAGATGTAACCGCTTCATTATCTGATGACATACCACTTGCAGTAGATCCTGAAAAACGCAAAGAAATACAGGTACTGGATATTCAAAACAGACTTAATAATTTAGATCTAAAGCGATTAAAGAAAGCAGGGTTGCCTACTGTAGTGGCATTTGGCGGATTAAATTATGGCTATCAAGGAGATTATTTCAAAAGATTTTTCAAGCAATGGTATCCATCAGCGATGATAGGAATTAATGCCTCAATAACATTGATTGATGGGGGTTATCAAAGATCATTAATTGCTCAAAAGAACACTGTTATAGAACAATTGAGACTAGGACGCGAACAATTGACACGTTCATTTGATCTTCAATTAATGCAGCAACGCACCTCCCTAATCACTGCTAAGAATCAATTGCAAAATGTAGAAAAGAACATAGCTCTTGCACAAAAAATTTATGATATTTCATTAGAGAAATACCGTGGTGGTATAGGTAGTAGTATAGAACTGGCACAAGCTGAAGGTAAATTGTATGAGGTACAAGGGTTGTATATTAATGCACTATTCAACCTTGTAAATGCAAGATTGGATATTGAAAAAACAATTGGAAATTATTAATCAATCAATCAAAAGAAAGACAATAAGCATTGTATTGTTTTTCAATAATAAAAATAAAAAATAAGCATTATGAAATCAATATATCTCCAAACTAAAATTAGATGGAGTTTTATCTCAGCCATTGCCGTGCTAATTATCATGGCGGGATGTCAGGAGGCACAGCAAAATCCTGAACAGCAACTTGAGAGCTTGCTAAAGGAAAAGGCTGCCTTAGATGAAAAAATTGCTGCTATGGAAGAGAAACTTCCTGCGAATGCTGAAGGAGCGGAATTAAAGTTAAAAGCAGTTGAGGTTGCAATCGTAAAGTCTGAGTCTTTCAAAAGTTTTTTAGAGGTTCAAGGAGCAGTAGAGGCGGAAGACAATATAAGAGTGAGTCCAAAGCAGCCGGGCATCGTCACAAGAGTGAATGTGGTGGAGGGACAAAAAGTGACAAAGGGGATGTTACTCGCTACATTAGATGACGAGATACTTCGTACAGGTATGGAGGAGCTTCGTGGGAATATCAATTTCGCCAATACAATATATGAAAAGCAAAAAGCACTTTGGGATAAAAAAATTGGAACAGAGGTTCAATATCTTCAAGCAAAAAATACAGTTGAATCCTTAGAGGATAAGCTGGCAACTATGCAAAAACAGCAAGACCTGTACAATATATATTCGCCTATTAATGGCACTGTAGAATCAGTAATGACCAAGGTAGGTGAAGGTGTTATGGTTGGTATGCCAGCATTTGTAGTAGTCAACACTTCCAATCTCAGTGCCAAAGTAAATGTGTCGGAGAACTATATAGGAAAAATAAAAAAAGGTCAATCAGTTGAAATATATTTTCCCGATCTGAATAAGACTGTGAAAAGTAAAATTGAGCTTGTAGGCAATATTGTAAATTTTACCAACAGGACATTTCCAATTGAAATCCCAATACCATCATCACCTGATGTGAAGCCGAATATGATGCTTGAAGTACGTATAGAAAACTATCAAAACAATGATGCTATCCTCATACCTATTAACTCTATAATCAGCGGAGAAGAAGGAGACTATGTATACATAATTCATCCTCAGAATGGCGTACAGTATGCTAAAAAAACGATGGTGAAAACGGGTATGCAGTCACAAGGCAAAACTGAAATACTAGCAGGGGTAAAGCCAGGAGATAGCATAATCGTAACAGGGCAGCAAGACGTAAAAGATGGACAGGCTGTAAAATTTTAATCACAAATATTATCCTATCAATACTTTTTTATTTTTTTCATTTCTTGATCTAATATAAGTGCTAAACGATAATGAATGAAAAAATTAGGATATGGCGTTTTGATTGTGAATATATATAAAAACAAAATTGGATAAAATAATTATTAGGCTCGGCTAAGATATAAATCATTCTTTGGTATATTATGCCATAGAGTTATACTGTTCAAGCCACCAATCCATTATCAGCTCCAACTAAAAGAAATCAATATGAGTTTTATCGATAAATTTAAGGAATTTGGACCTACCTCGTGGTCGATAGATAATAAGATGACCATCTTTTTTGTCACAGCGGTCATCTTAATATTTGGTTCCATAACCTATAATAACTTGCCAAAGACACAGTTTCCCGATATAGTTATTCCAACTATGATTGTTACCACCATCTATCCAGGTACTTCGCCTGAGGATATGGAAAACTTGGTAACGAGACCTATTGAGAAACAGCTAAAATCAGTCAATGGGATAAAGAAGATTAGCAGCAATTCTATACAAGATTTTGCTATGATAACGGCTGAGTTTAATACCGATGTGGAAGTAGCCGTCGCTAAGCAAAAAGTAAAAGATGCAGTTGATAAGTCTATACAAGATCTTCCTAAGGACTTGCCTAATCAGCCCAATGTAATTGAGGTAGATTTCTCGGAAATGCCTATGATGTTTATTAATATCTCAGGGGATTACGATGTGGATAAGCTAAAGAAATATGCTGAAATGTTAGAGGATGATATTGAGGCTATGAAAGAGATCACACGTGTGGATCTAGTAGGAACTCGAGATAAGGAAGTACAGGTGCATGTGGATAGGATGAAGATGCAAACAGCACAAGTAACATTTTATGATTTAGAGCAAGCTATCAATTTTGAGAATATGACCATAAGCGGAGGACTCTTAAATGTGGATGGTATGAATAGAGCAATACGTGTAAAGGGCGAGTTTGAGAACATCGAAGAGATTAGAAATTTAACCGTGCGCAATGCCTTTGGGTCTCCTATATACTTAAGGGATATCGCTGATGTTCAATTTGTACAAGAAGATGTAGAAAGTTATGCGCGCTACAATCGTAAAAATGTAATAACGCTGAATGTAATAAAGAGAAGTGGAGAGAATCTAATAGCCACATCCGATAAGATCAATGGGCTAATAGAAAAATACAAAAAAGACAAATTTCCTGAAGGATTGAATGTGTCGATCACAGGAGATCAGAGCGAACTCACTAGAACCACATTGACCGACTTGATTAATAGTACAATCATAGGCTTTATTTTCGTGTTACTGGTGTTAATGTTTTTCATGGGTGTTACCAATGCATTTTTTGTTGCATTATCAGTACCATTGTCTATTCTCTTAGCTTTTATCGTAATGCCATTCATTGGATTTGAGCTGAATATGATCGTGTTATTTGCATTGTTATTCGCATTGGGAATTGTGGTGGATGATGCGATAGTAGTTATTGAAAATACTTATCGACTGTATAATCACGGTGAACGATCGATCACGCAAGCTGCTAAGATGGCCGCTGGTGAGGTATGGTCGCCAGTATTATCGGGCACCTTGACGACCTTAGCACCATTCATTCCACTGGCTTTTTGGTCGGGAATTATAGGGAAGTTCATGATATACTTACCTATAACATTAATACTCACACTTATTTCATCTCTTATAGTGGCCTTCATTATCAATCCAGTATTTGCAGTAGCATTTATGAGAGCTGAAACGGATGGCACTTATGACAAGGCACGTATAAAGCGCATCGCTTTGATAATTCTTGGGCTTACATTATTGGGTCTAGTATTGCGTTCTTTCGGAAGTTTGTTGTGGGGTAATTTTGCATTTTTCTTAGTAATATGCGTTATCATCTATCACCTTATATTGAGAAGATTGATACAGTATTTTGAATATCAACTGGTGCCTGCCATGGTTAACTTATATGGTCGCCTATTAGGTGGATTGTTAAAGACTTGGATAGGAGCTTTGTCTGTCGTGCTTGTAACAATAGGTCTTTTAATATTTTCAATCTTCCTAATATCAGTAAGGACACCTCCTGTTGTATTTTTTCCTAAGGGCGAACCAAATTTTATATACGCCTATATAAAGCTGCCAGTAGGAACCGAAGTAGAGAAAACTGATTCCATTACTAAAATAGTGGAAGAAAAAGTATATAGCATTCTAGGAGAAAATAATCCTATCGTGGAATCTATACAGTCGAATGTGGCTATCGGTGCAGGTGATCCGCGTGATAATGACCGCAGCGTAAATTCTAACAAGGCCAAGGTAAGTGTGGCATTTAAGAAATTTAGTGAACGTCAAGGACAGAGTACTGGAGCATATCTTGAGGAGATAAGAAATTCCATTAAGGATATGCCGGGCGTAGAAATTACCGTGGATCAAGAGGCTAATGGCCCTCCTACAGGTGCACCCGTTAATATTGAAATTGCGGGTGAGGACTTAAAGCAATTAGTGCAAACATCAGAAGACGTACTCTATTATTTGGATAGCCTGCAAATCAAAGGTGTAGAAGAATTAAAATCTGATTTTGTGAGCAATAGCCCTGAACTAGTAGTTAATCTCAATAGAGAAGCTGCTAATCGCAGCGGACTAAGCACCGCACAAATAGGCAGTGAGATCAGAACCTCAGTATTCGGTAAGGAAGTAAGCACCTATAAGCTCAATGAGGATGAATACCCCATTATGCTGCGGGCAGCTGGTGCTAAAAACAATGCAGAAGACATTCTAAATACAAGAATTACTTATAGAGATAATACCAATGGACAAGTAAAGCAGATGCCGCTCGCGGCTATTGCTGATATAAAATACAGCAATGCCTATGGCGGGATAAAACGCAAGAATGTAAAAAGAGTAATAACTATATCAAGTAATGTAACCGCAGGTGTAACAGCTAATGATGTAAACGCTAAAATTGTGCGCGCGCTCAATAAATACAATTTTCCTGAAGGAGTTTCTTATAAGCTCACTGGGGAACAAGAAGAACAAGCCGAAACCGGCGCTTTCTTGAGTATGGCATTGCTTATCTCCTTAGGGCTAATCTTCATAATTCTCGTTACACAGTTTAACTCCATATCAAAGCCTATAATTATCATGCTGGAGATTGTGTTTTCTATTATTGGGGTATTACTTGGATTTGCATTCACTGGAATGGAAATATCAATAGTGATGACTGGTATAGGTGTAGTAGGGCTTGCTGGTATAGTGGTGAAAAATGGAATATTGATTGTGGAGTTTGCTGACCTATGCAGGGAAAATGGAATGTCTTTATATGAGTCCGTAGTGGAGGCTGGCAAGACTCGTCTGAAGCCAGTATTGCTCACTGCAGCAGCTGCTATTCTAGGACTTATACCTATGGCGCTGGGTTTTAACATCAATTTTGAAACACTATTCACGCATTTTGATCCTCAATGGTTTTTAGGAGGAGATAGCGTGGTTTTTTGGGGACCACTGAGCTGGACAATTATATACGGCTTGTCATTTGCTACTATCTTAACTTTAGTGGTTGTGCCAGCTATGTACCTGCTCAATGAATTGATACAAGGTGGAATAAGCGAGCGATTGAGAAAATAATCGGCCATAGAGGCTGCTTCGAACATTAATACAAAATCGCCCAAGCTTATTAATTTGCTTGGGCGATTTTTTTATTTACATACATTCAATTATAAAGCTAACTGAATAACATCGTTTTCGTCTTAGAGGTAACAGCCTAAGCCACTACATATCGTCATTCGACAATAAGAAGTAATTAAGCATTTCGCAACCGCTCTTTGTGTTTTTTTAGTTGACGTGTTGCGGAGTCTATCGCCTCATCAAGTGCCTCTTCAAACAATTTGCCTTCCGCCTTAGCGAAAAGCTGTGAGCCTGGCAAGTTTAGCTTAACCTCTACTTCTTTGTCTTTAATCTGACTGGAACGACCGTCAATTTTTAAGTAGATCTGTACATCTATAATGCGGTCAAAAAACTGTGATAATTTCGATGCCTTGTTCTCTACTAGAGTTAATAATCTATCATCGGCGTGAAACTGAATCGATTGAACACTGATTCTCATACTTTAATAATTTGGTTTTAGTGGGAAAAAATAAAATAATTTTAAGGGGACGAAAACTATATGTAAAAACTCACTTGCTGAAAAACATAAAATTACTTGGCTACTTAATCAATAATTTTAATAGAATAAAGATAAGCTAAATATTGATATAAATTCTTTTTTTGGGATAAATAAAATTAATCTTAACAATAATTGATTTCTTAAGCGGTATTCAATTAAGTTTTCAAAAGAGAACTGTTTATGCTTAATTTTATATTATAATGGTCCTACTAAGATGTGAAAGGCCGTACAAGAATTAATTACTGGAGCTGATGGTATGTTGCGTTCAGTCCTGCTTATCAAGTGCTTAGCAGTAGTTTCACTAATCCTTTCCCTTTCCTACATAACAGTGTTTTAAGCTGTTCCAACGCGCCATTTAGCAGGCATATTCAGCTTGACTGTATTGGTCTGGTGTAGCTATAGGTATTCGAGGTATATTTATTTTCATCGCTACTGTTTTATCGCATCAGGGATGGGAGTGAAGCCACCACAGTGGCTGCCGGTGGTCTTTATGGAGCAAGGCGCAATAAAGGCCACCGGCCGTAGCGATAGCGCAGTCACGGACAGCCCGACCCGCCTGTCGTTGTGCCACCTTACTGAACTAGGATGGAAAAGGCCTGTGAAAGGCGAAAAAATATTACTAGAATCGATGGCGGGAGATGCCCTAGATATAACTAATCATAAGAAGGCATAAAGTGAACCAATGCAGCACAATGGTATTGGTATTTAGAGCTTGCTAAATAACTAATAAGTATGCAATTTTGGCGATGCCTTACAGGCCCGGGCTATTTGCTACAAGTCCTCGCTCGTGCCTCGCTGTGGGCTTTACGCGTCTATCCCTATCGCGAATACTACTAGAAGGAACAATCGATAAGAGAAAACACTTTGAATTTAGGATGCAAGCTTTTTTTACGGAAACCCATAAAATTGTGAGAATATCCTTCGCGCTTATAATAGCTAGAACCTATTAAAATAAAAGATTTAAGAGTTTTTTGGCTAGCCCTCTGTAAAAAATGGAATTGAATTTGAAGTATTCTGCGATTAGGAGAACCACTTAGGCAGGTTCAAGAGAGGGACCACGCGGTATAGTCAATAATAGTAAAGAAAGGGGGCGGGGAAATCATACATTTCCGACAATTATGAAGCACAAATCAGCAGTAGCAGCTAATTCAGAGGACAAAAAAAGCCGTTTCTTGCACAGGGCAAAAAACGGCCAGCTTATAACTATAAGTGCTGCTAGGTATAGCGAGTATTTCCTAAGAAATACTAGTTAGAACCATAAGTTTTAAGGCGATAAGTTGCCTTAATAATCTCCTGGCGGCGCTTGATTGACTCCTTAATAAAGTGCTTGCGAGAACGCAATTGCTTTAAAACCCCAGTTTGCTCGAATTTTTTCTTATAAACCTTAAGGGCTTTTTCTAAATTATCATTATCGCGTACATCAATAACTAACATATAATAAATTTAATAATTGGATAAATTGGTTTCCTAATTCGGACGGCAAAAGTAATATAATTTTTTAATAATTTAACCAGTTCGCCTAAAATTTTCAATGAATAACCAAATATTTTGCCGATTTCGGATCTTTTTTGGGCCAATTTATAATTTTTAGCGCTTGAAAATCCAATAATGGCCCTCCTATGCCGCTACATAGTACCATCGGAATGTTGTCCGAAAAAAGCAATTATCTTGAAGCTTTCAAGCAGAGCCTATTTCTGTGGTGGATGATTGTCTCCAAAGTACACCATGAAAAGCGGCAGATCGCCCCTGTATTTAAGATCATCCCCATAAACTTCTAACAGCGGTGCTACACCTATAAGTTTGGATTTCAGCTCTAACGCTTGTTCATCCCAGTACCATTCCTGTTTCACCCGCATTTTTTTCACATTGGCTCTGTCGAGGTCATTGGTCACAGGCTTGCGTGTCTCTTCAAATGTCACAGGATCTGTTACTATTACCGTGTCTTTCTTGTGAAAAATATTGATTATCTGCTCACTGCTGAGCAAGTCGCCTGTTACATAATCATAAGCTTTCAACTTACCTGATTCCACTTGTGTGAGGATGATCTCTGTCAGCTCTTTTTCCATTATTTTGATGTTCTTAATTTGGCTGTTTTCATCCATAAAATCCAGCTTAAAATTAGTGCTCTTAGCCCAAGTGATGCTTGGATTACTCACATCCAAAATTTCATTTTTATTAATTTCTTTTTTGCAACCTAAAAGGGTGATTGTACCTATAAGAAGGCAATGCATTAATAATAATTTTTTGTACTGGAACATAAAAAGTAAGTTGGTTAATTGTGGAAAAATATAAAGTGCGAAAATACACAATAAATTCATACATAAAGTTCATTGAATCTGATGAATAGTAATAGTTTATCAATTGATTTGTTAGCTAAGTCATAGCCCACAATGTGAAATCAGGAGCTTATGGCGATACCCTGTAGGCACGCGCTGCTTGCGAAATTTTTATTTTTTATCGGCAGCATGAACCTGCGCTATTGCTTGGTATGTCAGGGATTCGCTTGCGCTATGGTACTTGGGTGGCGGGCCTTTCAGCTTTATTTATAGTAAGCTATGTAAAAGCCCGCCACCCAAGTGCAAACCCTTCCAATCTTAAGGACAGAGCCTAAAAACAGCTAATTACTATTGCTCACGGTGGAGAAAAATATATAGGTTTTTTTAGGGGGACTTCCCTATCGCTTTTGCCGATTTCAAGATATACGCTTCCCGATTTAAGATACAAGATTTTGTTGTTGGGTACAATCACTAATCAGTGTTTGGTGTCCGCTAGCTTTTATAGCTAAAGCTAGGGTTAGGTATTAAAATTTGTAGTGTAAGTTCACTTGCATTTATTCGCATTTTGAGCTGCATAAAGATTTCGGTGACAACATTCAAAGCTATCCTTAATAGATACTTTTTTTTGTTTGGAACAAACCCTAGCTATTCGTTTATTTTCATTGCCTTGAGCGGGTAAAATTTGGAAATTTAAATATAATGATAGTGAGGCTCTTAACTTGAATTAATAAGATATAAGGTGGAGGTACTTTGCCCGAGCGTAAAGCTTACCTAAATTCATGCTACATTTGCTACCAAATGGTAGCTATAAAAATCGTAAATAAATCAGCTCATCCATTGCCATCTTATGGTACAAGTGAGTCGGCAGGAATGGATATTAGAGCTAATCTGAGCCAGTCCATAAAGATCGCCCCACTGGGTAGGACACTGATACCTACAGGATTGTATATAGAGTTACCAGCGGGCTATGAAGCTCAGTTGCGCCCTCGGAGTGGGCTAGCGCTCAAGCAAGGTCTCACGCTGCTCAATAGCCCAGGCACAATAGATGCAGATTATCGAGGGGAGATCGGGGTAATCTTGATCAATTTGAGTGATTGTGAAGTGGTTGTCCATGACGGCGACCGTATAGCACAAATGGTAGTGCAACCTGTAATACGCGCAAGTTGGTCATTGGTAGAGGTATTAGAAGATAGTCAGCGCGGTGCAGGGGGATTTGGTCATACAGGCACTAAATAGCATAAATAGTAGTTTGTAGTTTGGCTATATTCGCCTTAATTTGGGAAAACTGATTAAGACTTCTCAATAATGCTTATTTTTGCTCGTTTATAAGAAAAAAATTAAAATTGAAGACAAGCATTCGCCTAATAGTAATATTTTCTGTTTTTATATTAATTGCACATCCAGTATTGGGTCAAAAGAGCAAGAAGGATAAAAAGCAGGATAAAACGGTCACCAACAATACAAGCCTTGCGCCCGAGTATATGGATGGGCTGCGCTATTCAGCATTACAGGAGACAGACCAGGCGATTAGTAGTTTTAATGCTTGCTTGGATAAGAATCCTGATTTCGCACCAGCGCATTACGAGCTAGCTGAAATATACTTAGTAAAAAATGATAGGGATAAATGTCTCTATCACGCAGAATATGCCACTAAACTAGATCCCACTAACAAGTGGTATCTACAGCTATATGCTGAGTCTAATGCAGTAATGAATAAGTTTGATGTAGCTGCCATAGCTTACAAAAAACTCTTAGAGCAGAACCCCTATGACTATTCCATATATTATGATTATGCTTATGCACTGAAGGCAAGTGGCAATTGGAATGAAGCAATTAAAGCCTTGAATATCTTAGAGCAAAAAACTGGATTGGACGAGTCTTTGAGTATAGAGAAACAAAAAATGTATATTCAGCTCAATGATGTGGATGCCGCGGCTAAGGAAATACAAAATCTAATTGATGCCTATCCACAAGAAACTAAATACTATAATTTGTTAGCGGATATATATATGGCTGCTGGCAAAAAAGAGCAGGCCGATGGAGTGTATAAGCGATTACAAGCATTAGATCCTAATAACCCATACAGCTTATTGTCACAGGCGGACAGCTACTTGCAACAAGGCAATCAAAATGGCTATTTTGAATCCTTAAAAAAAGCATTTGCACATCCCGATTTAGATGTGGAAACTAAAATTCAAATCTTAATACAGCAGTATAACTATGCCAATGGGTTTAGTGAAAAAGATGTAGAGCCTGCACTGATATTAGCAGAGCTGATGGCTAAGTCTCAGCCCGATGAAGCACCTGCACAATCCGTATATGCCGATCTATTGTATAGAGCCAATAAGAAAAATGAAGCCATTGAATATTATCATAAGGCAATTGATAAATATCCCAATAACCAACCAGTATGGGAACAACTCTTTTTCATCGAATCAGAGTTGAATAATATGGATATGCTCGCTAAGGACACCAAGAGTTTTATAGAGTTATTTCCTAATGAACCCATTGGTTATTACTTTAATGGATCGGCTAATATACGAATGGGAAAATACGATGATGCTATAAAGTCGCTTAAAAAAGCAGCTTTGATAGGAGCAGACAATAAAAATCTGATGGCTGAGATTTATTCTCAAATTGCTGAAGCTTATCATCAAAAGAAAGAATATACATTAATGGATCAAAATTTTGACAAGGCGCTTAACATTGATCCTACAAATATTGTAATACTCAATAACTACGGATATTATTTATCGCTAAGAGGAGATCGTTTAGATGATGCCGCTTCTATGTCCAAGCAAACATTAGAAATTGAACCTAATAATCCATCTTATTTGGATACCTATGGCTGGATATTATTTAAGCAAGGCAAGCTATTAGAAGCTCAGAAAAATATCCAACTTGCCATAGAAAATGGTGGCGCGAATTCTGATGCTATATTAGATCATTATGGAGACGTTCTGAAATCACTAAACAAAAACAGTGAGGCCATAGAGTATTGGAAAAAAGCAATTGAGCTGGGAGGAGATAGTAATGAAATTAATAAAAAAATCAACTCCACCATCCCTTAAGTAAATATAAAAATTGCAACATAAAAAACAAATCGTGGGTATAATCAATAGCATTAAGGATAGGGTTACAAATTCCAATAGAATACTAGGGTTTGGATTGTTGCTAATGGTAATAGTCTATACAAGCTCTTGTTCTTCGCATAAAAAAGCAATAAAAACCGACAAGCCTGTGGCCGAAAAAAAGAAAGATCTAGTAGATCCACAAAAAAAAATTATAGCCGATAAACTAGCTATAAATAGAAATGAACCGCAATTTTTTGCAGCCAAATTAGATATAGAATGTGCGGACAACTATTTCGTGATGCGCAACTTCACAGCTAATATTCGGATGCACAAGGATAAAGCAATATGGGTATCTGTCTCTGCTAATTTGGGTTTAAAAATTGAGGTAGGCAAAGCACTTATTACACCAGATAGCATCATGGTGATTGATAAGTATAATCGGACCTATTATGCTAAGCCATTTAACTACATTAACTCCTTCTTAAAATATCCATTGGATTTTGCCACCCTCCAGCAGTTGTTATGGGGCAACTCACCTTCCTGTTCAGGCGTGCTAAGTTATGAAACTGTTGGTGACTTGTTTAAGGTCAAGACAGAAACTGAATATGTATGGATCGACAATAAGGACTACTTATTGAGAAATTTACTATTAAATGAGCCTTCTAGCAATAAGTCTTTAGAGGTGGCCTATAGAGAATTTGAACCATTTGAAAGCAGTTATATTTCTACTAATAGAACATTCAAGTTCAATATACCCCAGCTTTATCAATTTGATATCGACTTTACTAAGATTGATACAGACGGACCATTTGAAATGCCATTTGAATATGCTAAATATAAGAAAGTAGATTGATTGCAAATGGATTATTTAATGTTATGTGTAAGCTAGAAACATTTTTCAAATTAGAAATATTGAAGAGTAGAATGATCATCCTGTTGATTCTAACAGGATTGGTAACAACTCGCGTTATTGCACAATCAAAGACGGAATTAGAAAAAGAAAAGGAAAGATTGAGCAAGGAGATTAAGGCGAGTAATGAATTGCTCAATGAAGTAAAGAAAGATAAAGAAGTGAGTATTGGAGAGCTTAACGTATTAGATAAGCAGGTAAAAAACAGAGAAGAACTAATCGAAAATTTTAGCCAGCAGCTTATAACCTTAAAATCCACCATTGAAAATACTGATAACGAAATTAATGGGCTTACCAAAGAATTAGAAAAAAATAAGGCTGAATATGCAGAGATGATCCGTTATGCCTATAAGACAAAAAGTTCTTATGATGTATTGGTTTTTTTATTTGCAGCTAATGACTTTAATGATGCTTATAAGCGGTTAAAATACATTCGCTATTACAATGATTACAGGGAAGAAAAAGTGAAAGAAATAGAGAAGAAAAAACTGTTATTGAACACTAAAAAGGCTGAGTTAGAAAGTCAAAAACAAGAGCAAGCAGTATTAGTAGAAAGTGAAAAGCAAGAAAAAGCACAGATACTAAAAGAAAAGAGTCGTACCTCTGAATTGGTAAAAAAATTATCGGGCAAGGAAAAAGATTTGAAATCCAAAATTACTAAAAAGAAAGCAGAAATAGAAAGATTAGATAAGGAGATAAAATCAATTATTGCTAAAGAGATTGCAAGAAAAAAGGCCGAGGCAGCTGCTGCAGCTAAAGCCAAGGCTGAGCGAGAGGCTAAGGCCGCTAATAAGCCGAATGTGACGAGTAGTAGTTCCAGTTCCGCAGCTAATCCAGTGTATAGTTATACGCCTGAAGATACTAAGCTGGCGAACAGTTTTATTGCCAATAAAGGTAAGTTGCCATGGCCACTCGAAAGAGGAACAATAACACAGGGCTTTGGGATATATTCCCATCCTGTACACAAAGATGTGAAGATCGAAAACAATGGGGTCAATATATCCACAATTAAAAATGCGCCAGTTAGAGCTGTATTTGAAGGCACAGTATTGAGTATCATATACAGTCCCACATTCCAGTTCGCCATTATAATTTCTCATGGTAGTTTTTTTAGTGTGTATTCTAATGTAGTAGAAGCAAGAGTGGCAATAGGTGACAAGGTAAACACCAAAGAAACAATAGGCACAGTATATACGGATAGTGAAGAGAATAAGACTGAGTTACACCTGGAAATATGGCGTGAGCAAGTGCCTGAAAACCCCGAGCGGTGGATCGCTAGATAATTTAATATGGAGATGTGTTTAGTATTAGTCCTTAACTCAGATGAAGGCAATTGTTTTGATAGATAATGGTCTATATGGGTGATGCCTTTATGATAAATTGAAAGACGAGAAAATGATTGGCTTTAATAAAAATAGACAATTAAATACAATAACAATGATTTATAGTGCACAGCTTATTAAATTGAAATTTTTGCAGTTCAATATATCATTTTTAAAACCACCGCCATTTGACAAATCAAATAATGTAAGGGATCTAAATAGGGCTTGCTGAATAACTCTAATTTTTTTTATTGTATAGGATTTTGGAAATTGTAAGAGACAGGGATATGCACAATAATTGGTGCGATTAAGTAATAAATCCTGCATGATAAATTCAAAATGGTTTCTCTTTGCTATTGTTCATTCTAGTTTTATTCGCAATAGGGATGCTGAATGGTTTAGCCTTATTCACTGACTACCATCACTGATGTCTAAAGGAGGCTGAGCTATTATAAAAAGTAGTTTATGTAAAGAGTAATAAAAAGGGGAGTCAGTGAATAAGACCGAAAACAAATCGAGTTTGCGAAGATTCTGGCGGCCATTGAAAAAAAATAAATACCAGAAAGTGTAGCCTGGAGCAGCTTGGGCCTGTAAAGCATCCCCAAAAAATTTGATAATCTTAAGTTATTGAGCCGACTCAAAATATGTCTTGCCAATAATGGTTAGCGCTGATAACCAATTCGACAATGCAGTTGTACACCCATACAATACATGTCTATAAATTTTTGCATCTTTATTAAGCGTCTTAATTTGTATATGATTATTGGTGTTGTTGGCTGCATATTAAACATACAATCATAATTGATAGATTATAGTTTATAGTTCAGTATATACAAGTTGTAAAGCAACATATAATCTAACCCCACAAAATACCCTTTGAATCCAGTGCGCTCAAATCCAAGGCGTTCAATTGGGTGGTTCCAACGATCCCTACTCGCCCATTCACAGCAGGCCTTATTATTCTGATTCACACAATAGGGCCCTGTAGCAGGCATGGCTTCTAATATTTTTTGAAAGAGTGATTGATCCTTGTACCTTGCGATGTCTTTGTGGATGAATTGATGTAAGAGTATAAAAACTTCCATCTTTGCAGCGATACAATTTTTATATAATTTGTCAGTATCCCATGTATTAGACAATGCCGCCAACTTTAACATCATTGAGTTGTTTATATCATTGTAAATTGATCTTTTCCATTCACCATGAGAAGACTGTTTAATAAAAGCGGAAGCATGTTTTGCAAACGGTTTTTGAGCGAACTTCCAAATCGATCTTCCCAATCCTTTGCTGTTATTATTGTGGTAATTATTTCCTGTAAATCGCTTAGTCAATTCGCATAGCGGATAGGATTGATATTTCATATTGAAACCAGCAGGCACCTTGTTGTTTTTGATTGGGGTTTTTAATATCCAATTGTGTTTAGCTGCATAACTGGTGAGCAAGTTGAGTATATCCTTGGCTTCTTTATTCAACGACATATTGTTGTAACTCACCGATTCTGGTAAGCAAAAAATGATAAGACTAAGCCCCATTGAGAGCCCGATTATTTGGTCTTGACTAACCACATTGGCGTGCTTAGCTTTCCATATAAAATCAGATCCATCACATTGCACGGAGAAATTTTTTTCTACAAACTCTGCACTTATGTCATCGCGAAGAAAGAAACCATTGCGCTCATACACATGGTTTTTTAGATCAATATTGTAAAGGTGATGTTCAGCTACAGCATCTAATCTTCTATAAGCTTTGAGAGCATAATATATTTCTCTAATTAAATCTTTAGAGGAGCTGTTTGAACGAGTATTGATAGCATACTCAGTAGCCAATACACCTAAATAATCGCCTAACATAAAGGTTGCATCGGTCCACCTCAACATACCCTTGGCCTCGGGATTATCCTTATTGAATTTAACTTCATGGAAATCCAAATCGAGTATGCCCGCAGGTAGTGAATAGCCTGTGCCTTCCCCTATTTCCACAAATTTATCTAAAAAGCGGTTACGCAGAAATTGATATTTTTCTTCAATGCTTTGCGCCATCAGTGGGCCACTCAAATAGGAGCTGTAACAAATTATCAATAAGCCTAGTGCAATAAATCTCAACAATGGACTGCTCATTTTATTTCTTCATAGTCTATGTATTCGCCTTGATCCTCCTTAGAATGTTGAGTGGCTTGATTTGGTTGGTTGGGTGGTATATTAGTTTTAGATTCGTTGTTGTTTTGTCTATAATCATTGGGATTAATATTTTTTTTAATGGTCACAAAAGGTATAAATATTTTCCTAAAGGCCAAAAAGAGGAGAAACAATATGAATAATATTTTAATGGTCATTTATTTACTGGATGATTTCATGAGCAAAATTACATTGAAATAACAATCATTGTTTTAAATGAATTCCAAAATCTCTATTTTTTATGATTTCTTTTAATATGGTATCGAACATTATGAATCATATTTTCTACAAGTAATTATATTTTTAGTCTTGTCCCAAAACAATAAAATATACAATTATGGCGATGCCTCCGGCCCAGGCTATTCAGGGCTACGCTTGCGCTCCGGTACTGGGGTGGCGGACTGACAGCATTTTAACCCACACCCCCCCACCCACAGCGGCAGTCTGTCCGCCACCCCAGTACAAACCCTTCCTATCCTTATCGCTTTTTTAACGATTTACGATACCCGATTTTGGATTTACGATAATACAATAATGAGTTCAATTCTTCGGGGCTTTACAGCGTATATATTTATAAAACTAGAAATAACTAATTAAAATCTAGCGTCCATTATCTAGTGTCTAGTTAAAGCGATTCAAGATTCAAAATTCACGATTTACGACACTAAAACTGGTTGCAGCAACTACACTAAGTCTAGCGTCAATAATCTAGACCCCAGTGTCTGGCTTACGCGATTTACAACAAAAAAGTTTGTTGTAGGATTAGATTAGTACAAAGTCTAGAGTCTCGTTGCTAATTTCCATTGTTTATTGGCAAGAGGCAAAAGCTATTTTAATTAAGGTTGTAGCAAGTCCTAGTTTGACTGTTATGCATTAAGATATATCTAAAAAAAAACTGCCCCTTGATTCAAGGAGCAGTTTATAAGAATTTAAAATTATTTACGCTATCAATACTATGATGCTAAAGCTGTTTTGCGTTGGCGTACAAAGATTGTAAGGATAGAAGAAAGCATAAGGAATAAGGACATTAGACCCCATTCTGATGCAGTTGGTATCCCTACAGTACCATTGATACAATCAGAAGCAAGACAGTTGCCGCCATCGATAAAAATAGTTTCACCTAGATTGTTAAAGAAAGTTGCGTGATAAGGTGAGCCATCAGTGAGGTAAACATCGAAATGATATTCTCCTGGAGCAGAAGCACTCAGCACTACATCGCTTAGTTGAGGACTACCCGCAGCATTTAGAACACCAGTTGATGCAGATGCATCAAAAGTCCAAGTTAGTCCTGCCTCTGAATTAATTACTACATCATCACTAAACAGCTGAGTAGTTATGTCAAAAGTAGCGCAGCTACATGGATCGACGATTGAAATATTTGTAACCTCCACTAACACAGGATCAACACATATTACACCATCACAATTTACAGCAGCATAGTAAGTGGCATCAGTAGTTGGTGATACAGAATAATTAAGTGCTGTTGATAATGGGTTAGCTGGTACGTCTGCTAAGGAGCCAAACCAACCTAGGAATTCACAAGTTTCATTGGTAGGTTCCGCATTGAAATATGAAGTACAAACACCGACAATGGCATTATTACTATTAGTAGAAAACCCTCCTAGTCCATCTCCAATCTCTAGGCCTGATGTAGCTGGATTTGTTACGTCTGCTTCACAGTTAATGCAATTTATTACCACATAATTATCATTTGCTATTGCAGTTGCGGGATTATCCAAGCCGAGTAGTATATAACCTGATACTGTAGCGGGATTAGCAAAATGTGGAATATTGATGAATTCAATTACATAACCTTCAGCGGTATTATAATGAACAATACTACCACCGTCAGTTGGATCTAAATCCTCCCAATAAAGTGCAATTATATTAATAAAATCATCGCCAGCAGTTGGTAATATCTCTCCTGAACAACAACCACTTGCAGTCTGACTTAAATTGAAAGTGATAAAACCATTAGAGCCAATAAGAAATTGAGTATATTGGGTACCAAAATAATCAAATGCAGCAGGCAGTGTAATTGGATCGCTAAGATCATCGTCAAGTAATGCTACACT
>CAYZQX010000032.1:0-19521 GCA_964480615.1 uncultured Chitinophagales bacterium
CATTGCAGCACTACTGCCGCATAACTATTATGAAACTACGAAACAATACCCCGTAATTTACCTCAATGATGGTCAAAATCTTTTTAACGATGATGCCCCTTATGGCAATTGGAAGGTGGATACCTCTCTTCAAAAATTAGCTGAAAAAGGCAAGGGAGAAGTAATTATCATTGCAATCGATCATGGTGGAAAGGAAAGAATCGTAGAATATTCGCCTTACCCGAATGACAAGTTTGGGGAGGCTCAAGGAGATTTGTACCTCGATTTTTTGATCAACACATTAAAGCCTTATGTAGAACGAACTTTCAGAGTTAGTTCTAAGAGGGAAAATACTGGTATAGGCGGATCATCTATGGGTGGTCTTATCAGTTTATACGCGGGTATGAAATATTCTAATGTCTTTGGGAAACTACTCGTATTTTCTCCAAGTTTGTGGATTGCCCCTCAAATGTTTGAAGACACATCTAAGGTAAAACTTGCTGGATTTACTAAATTGTACTTATATGCTGGAGAAAAGGAAAGTAAATCGCATATTCCCGATCTTATGAGGTATTACATCACCATTCGCAGAAATAAAGAGCTTATTAAGGATCTCGATATGGAGGTTTCTATTAATCCTGATGGTGTACACAGTGAATACTGCTGGGAAAAAGAATTCCCAATCGCATTGGAATGGCTATTCGATAACGTTTAGGATATTCTGTTCGCTCTTTCCACCAGCTTTTCATCACTTCATTACTGTAATCAATTTTTCCGATTATTTGTTGCCTTTAATTTTCTTTGTTATTTTTACCTTTTTTTATTTTCAAATCAAGGAGTATTCAAAAATCCAATTCTGTTTTTTAGAATTTCAAAGAGATTAGTATCATTATAAACTATTCTCGGTTGTGCAGTAGTTTCCATAATTTAGAATTTAATTTTAGAAGTACTCGAATTGGTATGGAAGAAAAAAAGAATTATGGTTTTTTACCCATTGTGAATCTATGAATGTATCCAAAAATAGTCCATTATTATTAGAATTTCAATAGGAATAGATGCTATATTGCAAAAAACTAATCCTAATTTTGGCGTTTAAATTTTGATTTTTTTTCAAAATAGGATTCAAAAAATTGGTTAATTTTGACATTATTTAGTTTTTTTTTGTAAAATTGGGAACAATGCCGCAAAGGATAATTTGTTTTTTGAAATAATATCTATCTTTATGGCGAGTTAATGAATCTAAATTTTTTTAGAGATTTGGGCTATTCTAATTCCTCCACTATTATATTACCCTATTTTAAGGATAACATCAATTATCGAAAGATAATTGAATATTCGGGTATGGATCAATCAGTACATTTTGATGGAACATTGAGCCAGGTGCTGATATTGTATAACAATGAGCTAAAATATAATATTTTCTTATTAGGGCTTGGGGATCCCAAAGACAAGAATAAGTTGCACAAAGTATTCCGAAGTTTTGCTTTTCAAAACCATCAAAAATGGGATAAAGAGTTTAGGATTGAGGTTGACCATTTAGATTATGAGGTAGTGTATGAGATGGCATTAGGATTTGGCCTTGCCGAATATCGTTTAGATGGACTCAAGACCAGTCAAAAACCTATTCCATTCTATACCTCTGAATTTACAATTAACGTATATCATTCAGATAAAGCAGCTGAGCGTTATATGCAAGAAGGCCTATATACCGCTGAGGTCTTAAAAAAGGTAATGTACCTCATCGATACGCCCTCTAATATTAAAGTACCAAGTTTTATCGCTAGTTATGTTGAGGACTTAGCTACAGAATATGGTGTGGGAGTCAAGCTCTTTGATGCTCCTGCACTCAAAGAAATGGGTATGCAAGCATTGCTCTCAGTAGGGCAGGGAAGTCCTAACCCTCCAGTTATGGTTCAGCTCAGTTATAATGGGGCTGCTAACAATAAAAAAACAAAAAAAATAGGGTTAGTAGGCAAAGGAATAACTTTTGATACTGGTGGAATTTCGATTAAGAGTGCTTTAAATATGCACTATATGAAATCTGATATGGGCGGAGCCGCAGCAGTTGCAGGTATTGTTTTGTTAGCAGCCAAGCTAAAGCTAAATGTCAATATTACTGGCGTCCTAGTACTCGCTGAAAATAGTGTGGATGGCAATAGTATAAGACCTAGTGATGTAATAAGCTCCTATCTGGGAAAGTCAATAGAGGTGATCGATACTGATGCGGAAGGTCGCTTAGTCCTTGCTGATGGTCTAGCTTATGTCAATAAGAACTTCAAACCCGATTATTTAATTGATTTAGCCACTCTTACTGGGTCTTGTGTGATGACATTAGGTTATGCAGCAGCTTGCATGTTTACTAACAATGATAAGATGGCCAAAGAATTTTCATTGGCAGGCGATAAAGTACAAGAAAAGGTATGGCGTTTGCCCCTATGGGACAGCTATGCTTCCGATATAGAATCTGATGTAGCTGATGTCAAAAACCTGAGTGGTAGGCCTATTAATGGTGCTATAAGTGCTGCGAAATTTTTAGAGGCATTTGTAGATGGAAATGATGGTTGGTGTCATCTCGATATCGCTGGCGTCGCATTTGGTGACTCTGAATTTGCACGATCTAAATCCGCTACTGGCTGGGGACCACGCCTGGTAGTTGAATGGATGAAAACACTGCAATAAACAGCCTGAAACTTCAATACAACCTTATTTACATATTATCTAGAATTCCACTTTGGAAAAGTCAGCTTATACCAATTTTATTTATATTGTTTTATTAGTATTGATCAATAGCAAAATTTAATATCTTATTTTTTTCGTTTGGAGTATTATATGTTGACCTGATTTATAGTTTCCTCACTAGGTATAGGTAGGTTAAGTTCTGTAACTCAATTTCTAAAATTTTTGGCGATGCGCTATAGGCCAGGCTTTGCTGGCTTATATTTGATTTATAGTAGATGGTATTATCATAATTTTATTATCTCATTCCGCATTGCTCCACTCATTTTATTATAGGCTCGACTGCTTGCGATTTTATTTGTATTTGTAGGCAACAAAAACCTACGATAACGCTTGGTCTCGCTTTTGCTTCTCGCTACTTGCTGGAAGGTATATTTTCTATGGCAAGCAAGAATCATAGCTATCGCTTGATTTCTAAAGTCACTGCCAGTTGTGATTGAGCGTTTTTTTATAATACTTATGACAACAAGAATCTGCGCTTGGTCAGCGACCATACTAAGGACAGAGTCCCAAAACAGCCAATTACTGTCCCTCGAGGTGGAGAAAAACTGAATTTTTTTTTGGTGGGTTCCCCAAAACAAATAAAGTATTTTTGTAATTCTATCACAAACAAGCACCTATCATTTAAGCACTGAAATATGATAATGGTTTGGAGGTAATTGCAGGCTTTGTGATTCAGCTTAATGAATTGAAGGTGTAAGCTATTTTTCAGTTTTAGTTGAATAGAATAATCTGATATAATGGTAGAACCATTGCAAATAAAGGCTTAAAAGTCATTGAGCTGATCCCAAGTAAATTTTTTTATTCACTTAAATTGAAATATTATAGTGCTACTTCAAAAATCTAACTATATTTCAGCCCTAAAACAAATATATGTCTGACATTCCATTACACATATTATGTATATCGCGATTCTATAAAGGGCAAGCTTTTTTGGAATCAGTACATAAGCAAGGCCATTTGGTTTTTTTACTTACATCGAGTAAGTTGCGCAATGAAGATTGGCCATGGGAGTCAATTACTGATACCTACTATATGGATGAAGATTCGGAGGGTAGGTGGTCAATGGATCATGTAATAGGCGGTCTTGCCTATTTTATGCGCACTATTAAATTTGATGCTTTGGTTGCGCTGGATGACTATGATGTAGAAAAGGTTGCCCACCTGAGGGAGCATTTTAGAATACCGGGGATGGGGGAGACCACCTCTCGTTATTTTAGGGATAAGTTGGCCATGCGAATCAAGGCACAAGAAGATGGGCTACCCGTACCATCTTTCACGGCCTTATTCAATGACAATGAGATCAATGAATATCTCAAAAAAGTAAAAGGGCCTTATATGATCAAGCCTCGCTCAGCAGCATCAGCGTTCGGTATATCTAAAGTTAATAATGCGGAGGAAGTGTGGTCTAAATTAAATGAATTAGGCAATAATAGGCACGGATACTTAATGGAGAAATTTGCGCCTGGTGATGTATATCACGTCGATGGGCTAATCCATTTTTCAGAAATTAAATTTTCTAGAGCAAGCCAATACTTGGATACCCCATTTGCAATTTCTCATGGTGGTGGAATATTCCGTTCAGTTACTGTACCATTTGCTAGTAAAGATGACAAAGAGTTGCGGAAATTGAATGAAAAAGTAGTCGCTTCATTTGGCTTAAAGCACGGAGCTTTTCACTCTGAATACATCAAGTGTAAGGAGGATGGTAAATATTATTTCCTCGAAACATCCTCGAGGGTAGGAGGTGCTAATCTCGCTGAGATGGTGGAGGCTTCATCAGGGATTAATCTGTGGGCGGAGTGGGCTAAGATTGAATTAGCAGTATTGCAAAAGATTGATTATTCACCACCTAAAGCTGAAAAGAATTATGGCGGCATAGTTGTCTCTTTATCACGTTATCTACACCCTGACTATAAGCCATTTAATGATAAGGAAATATGCTGGAAAATGGAGCGTGACTGGCATATAGGTATTATCGTGAAATCAAAAGAACAAGAAAGGATATTGAGTCTATTGGATAACTACACTAAAATAATAAGTGAGGAGTATCATGCTAGTCTTCCGCCTAAGAACACGCACTATAATCCATAATAGAGCAATTTTATAGGTGTCCTTATTTTAATTTAACAGGAGCTTATTATTCATTAATGTTGTAAGATACAAGTTCTTGATTGTATTTTGCGATAGGGATAGGAAGGGTTTGTACTGGGCTGGCTGGCTTTTAATTGCTTATAATAATTTTTGTCAAAAGCCAGCTAGCCCAGTACCGGAGCGCAGCGTAGCCCTGGAAAGCCCGGGCCGGAGGCATCGCCATAAATGCATTAAATTATTAATAATTAGAGGGCTTGCTCTATAACTCAAAATTTTAGGATTGTGGCGATGCCTTACAGGCCCGGGCTCTATGTTGCAAGTCCTCGCTCGATTGCTCGCTGTGGGCTTTTCACGTCGATCCCTATCGCAAATTTCAAAAAGCTACTAAAGTAGGTTAACAAATATCTGATGTTTTAGCATTTAGATGCATGCCTTTTGGCTACAAAAGTTGAAATTTCCGAACATCAATAACCAATAATTTTATTGCAAACACGCAGCCTCAAAAAATTCCTAATTATTGAGCAGACCCTAACTAGGTTTTTATCATTAGAATTATATTAGTTATCGAATGCCTCGATTAGACTTATAGATTGAGTGTTGTTACTTTACATTAAGAAAGCTGCTTTATGAATAGTTCATTTATCAAGTATTAGTAATAGGATTTTATTCAGCAATTTTTCCACTCCAAGCTAATAGCTTTGGCATGTTCATCAGTTACTGGAAGTGGCAAAAAAAAATGGAGCGTATATTCGTACGCTCCATTTTTTTTAATTTGTCTTTTCTAGGAGTTACCCTGTTAATCAATTTCGACAATACCAGCTGCCACTTGATCTTCTGAAGGATCAGTAGCAATATTGTTAGGCCATATTACAACCACATTTTTTTGGTTAGTATAGAAAATTTCGCTTGTCGCAATAAGATTTATCTGAATTTCGCGCTCTTCACCTGCGGCGAGTTGCAAATTTGTTAGGGCATAATAGGTATCTGGTTCTAATACAGAAGGCACTACATTAGGGTTCGTTCCCTCAATATAGGGATCTATCATCAGTCCTAAGTTCACTGTGCCGCTAAAAGAGCCAGCTCCCACATTGCGCAATACACCAGTGATGGAAAAACTCTCGTTAGCTTGTATTAGACCAGTAGGGAAGTCAAATCCGTCGAATAGTATATCGCAAGACGAGCAGGCAAATTCTTCATCTCCACCATCGATAGGGTCAATGATGATGATATCGGAAAACATGTCATCGTTGCGCGTGGATAGGCCATTATCCGAACCGCCTCCTGTGCTAAAGTTTCCAGTGCTAAAAACGCTGGGACTTTCATTAGCGGTAATGTCTGTTTTAGATCCTAATTCTTCAAAGTCCTCTTCCATGCAGTTGTTACAACCTGAAAACAATGCTGCACACACCCAAATGATGGCTAAATAATGGTAATAGTTTTGCTTTTTCATACTTATAACTCTTTAAAGCTGTAAAATTAAATAAAAAAAATTAAATAGCAATATAAAAAAAATTGTAATCTTACAGGTTCAAAAATGGCAAATTATGCATAAGTACTTTTTAACCGAATTTATTGAATCGCTTTCCAAGGACGAAGTTCGAGCGTTTAAGATTTACGCAGAACGCATCAATTTTGGCTCGGGAGAAAAAAAAATGGTACAGTTATTTGACCAGATAAGGGATAAAAAGCTCGATGAGTACGAAGATAAAATGGTTGGATTGATCACCAAAGGCAATAAAAATTCATTTTATCGCATCAAAAACCGGCTGATGGAGGATCTTGAAAGTTCTCTGTTAATGCAGCACCGCTATATGGATGAGAAAATTAAACTCAACAATTATTTAGCGCTTTCACGTATTTTTAGTTATAAGTCGGATTATAAAAAAGCACTTGAGTACTTACTAAAGTCCGAAAAAGAAGCCCAACAACTAGAATACTATGACCAACTTCAAGTAATATATGATCAAATAATTGAGTTGGCGACAACGACTCCAACCATTAATCCCAATAACTACCTCGCTAAGCGGCAAGAAAATTCGGTGAAATATGAGGAAATGGTGCAGATAAATACGGTAATGGCCACCATCAATTATGACTTGAATAGATCTAATTTTTCGGGGAAAAATAAAAACCTTATTGATATTCTCAATCAAATATTGGAACGTATTAAACTGAGTAATATTAGCTTAGAAAGCCACGATCTACAGCTTAAAATTTTTAATTGTGTAAAAAAAGTGTTGTTGCAAAAAAGGGATTTTCAGAACCTGGAAACTTTTCTGATAAAGACCTTCCACGAATTTGAAGAAAAGAAAATATACACTAAGGCAAGACATCAGGACAAAGTATTGATACTAGCCTGGACCGTCAATACCTGCTTTAAAAACAGGAAATATGAAGCGGCACTTCATTACAACGAGCAGTTGTATGCAGCGCTAATGGATCACGATAAGCGGTTTTTTGAAAAATATGCTTGGCTTTATTACCAAGGGCAAATTATCAATCATACTTTGCTGGGGCGCAATAAATTAGCATTACAGGTACTATTGGAGATTAAGGATCAACCACTTTTTCACAAGGTGCCGCTGTATCAAATTTTTATATACCTCAACTTGGCCTCTTTTTATTACTGTGAAGGCGATATGGAAAATTCACTGAGCAATATCGCTCTATTCCTTTCCTCTGAAATGTATGATTCCCTTTCTCCTAATTGGAAATTGAATATCAGTATTGTAGAAATTATATTGCATATAGAGAATGGAGATACGGATTTTGCTGAGAATAGGATTCGGAATGTTAGACGTTCTTTTAGCGCTACTATCAATGAAGAGGAATATCAAAGGGAGAAAGAGTTTTTAAAGATTCTTTTAGGTATTTCTACCTCTCCATCAATAAAAGAAAATGTGAAGTTAAGACAAAGTATAGAGCTGTTCATCAAAAATTCGCCAGAGCCAGAGCCTGGATCTAATGAGTCAATAATCTATCAATTGTGGTTGGAGTCCAAGCTCACTGGTCAAAAATATTATGACATAATTCTCCAAAGATTAGGTAGTTATAAGGGTTAGAACCCAAAAAAAATCTATAAATCTAAAATTTTTGTATTATATTTGCACCTTAAAATAGGGGGCGATAGTCCCCTCTTTTATTTTAGTAAACTGATGTTAGAGCAAAATATTCGCAAATTTTTGAACGAATGGATGGAAGGGAAAGATTTTTTCCTAGTGGATATTCTAGTATCCAAGGACCATCGCATAGGTATATTTATGGATAAGTTAACTGGTATCGGCGTGGAAGATTGTAAACGTATTAGCAGATACTTGGAGGAAAGGTTAGAGGCGGAAAATCTAGTTCCTGAAAAATACTTGCTCGAAGTATCATCACCGGGTGCAGATGCAGTTTTTAAAGTGAGAGAACAGTACCTCAAGAGCATTAATCATGAGGTCGAGTTTACTAAAATTGATGGATTAGCAGGTGAAGGTATGGTCTTAGCTGTAAGTGATGAGTATATCACGCTCAAAGCTAAAGTGAGAAATGAATCAAAAAAATGGGAGACATTGGAAATAAATCTGCCATTTAATGAAATTAAAAGCATAAAAAGAAAATTAATTTTTAAATAAATCGGGTATGAAAAGCTCAGAAATCGTAGAATCGTTAGCCGAGTTTAAGGAATATAAAAACATTGATAGACCTACAATGATGAAGGTTCTTGAAGATATGTTTAAAACCCTTATTCGCAAGAAATATGGCTCTGATGAAAACTTCGATGTAATCGCTAATGATAATAGAGGGGAGATAGAAATATATCGCCGCCGTGAAATCGTTAAAGATGGAGAGGTAACCGATCCGAATGCCCAGATAGCATTGTCTGAGGCTCATAAAATTGATGCTTCCCTAGAGATTGGTGAAGAGGCCTATGAAACCATTGACTCGGATGAATTCGGAAGAAGATCAGTATTAGCAGCTCGTCAAACCCTAATCTCCAAAGTTATGGAGCTGGAAAAAGATGAGCTCTATAAAAAATATAAAGATCGTGTAGGTGATGTGATTACTGGTGAAGTCTATCAGATATGGAAAAAGGAATTGCTCGTACACGATGAAGATGGCAATGAACTCGTACTGCCCAAAGATCAATTGATCAAAGCTGATTATTATAAGAAAGGTGAACCACTGAAAGCAGTGGTACAAAAAGTAGATCTTAGAAATAATAATCCTGTGATCATACTTTCGCGAACTGATAATAACTTCTTGGCTAAGTTAATGGAAATGGAAGTCCCTGAGATATTTGATGGTATCATCGTGATCAGAAAAATTGTGCGTCAACCTGGTGAACGTGCAAAAGTAGCAGTAGAATCATTTGATGACCGCATAGATCCAGTAGGAGCTTGTGTGGGTATGAAAGGCTCACGTATTCACGGTATTGTTCGTGAATTAAAAAATGAAAATATCGATATAATTAACTATACCAGCAATAACGCATTATTTGTACAGCGATGCTTAACACCTGCTAAAATCAATAGGATCGAAGTGGATGATGAACAAAAGCGTGCATCCGTGTTTTTAGATCCTGAACAAGTATCTCTTGCAATAGGAAAAGGGGGGGTAAATATTAAACTAGCTGGAAAAATTGCTGGTTATGAAATCAATGTATTCCGCGATATAGAGGAAGAAGATTATTATGATATTGAATTAGAAGAATTCGCAGATGAGATAGATATGTGGATCATTAAGATACTTAAAGGTATCGGTTGTGATTCAGCTAAAAGCGTGTTAGATATAAGCCGCAATGAACTGATTCGTCGTACGGATTTAGAAGAGGAAACAATCGATGATGTATTGCGCATCCTACGTGCTGAGTTCGATGATGAAATATTGGATAGCGGCAGTTAATGAAAGATCAAATTGAAAGTATGCTAATTGCTTATTTCTTGTAATGAATGTATTAATTTTAAGAAGCATGAAAGCACAATGACCTCGGTTGTTTTTTGGCCCTCTAAGGTTTTATATTGGTAATTGTACATCTATAGATTATAAATTACTAATTAGTCTTACAGGCCTTTTGTAATAAAATGTGTAATTTCACACGTTTTTAAGTTAGATTTAGTTAGTATTTTTTTTAAGAATTATAGATGTCCGAGACGGTAAAAAATTTAAGACTGGCCGCTGTGGCCAAGGACTTTAACCTTGGTTTAGAATCAGTGGTGGAGCATTTGCACAAGAAAGGCTTTGCAGATGTTGAGTCTAAACCTATGTATAAGCTTACAGATGAAATGTATTCTGTATTGCTAAAGGATTTCCGATCGGAAATGGCAATGAAGGAGAAAAAAGATCAGATTACAATCGGGGCTAAGAAACGTGAATCCTTAGAGCTGGGTGAGTCTGGAGATGTAATCCATCATCTAATAAGCCCTGAAGCTAAGTTAGAACCAAGCCCTATAAAGCACGTCCCAAAAGCTGAAACTGCTAAAGTGGAACCAGCACTGGAAGAGGTTGCTAAGCCAGATCTGCCTCATGAGCCTGTCGCTAAAATTCAAACTATTTTAGCTGAAAAAGAGGCTGTAGAAACTCCAATTATGGAGCCTAAAGCCGAAATTGTAAGGACCGATGACGTAGTGAAAGTTGAAAAAGTGCATCATCAGCCAACCGCTGAGGTAACTGCTCCAACATCTATCATAGACGTCAAATCAGAAAAAAAGGTTGAAGAAGAACCAGCCACTCCTTTAGCTACCAATGAGAAGAAAGTTGAGAGTGAATCCGAACCGGTAAGTCCCACCGAAACTAATGAAAAAGCGGGAAAAGGAGTAAAGAAAAAGCCTGCCGTTAAAGTTGTTGATTTAACTGGCGATCTGTTTTCGCAAACTGAACAACCCACCGAGGAAACCAAAATTGCAGACACTAAGCAAGTAGTTACACCAGTAGTTGAACCAGAGCCTGAGAAAAAAGAAAGAAGAGTTGTCGTAGAAGGTCCAAAAATTATCGGAAAACTCGATTTATCCAAGCCGGTTAAAGCGCCTAAGAAGGAGACCCCTGAACCAGAACAAAAGACAATTACCCCAGCGGCACAAGACCCAAAACCTGTGGAAGATAAACGTGAGTTTATAGAAATGGATAAAGTGAAACTGGAAGGTCCTAAGATAATAGGAAAATTAGATCTATCAACCATCTCAGGTCCTGATGATTCGCCTAAGAAAAAACGCAAACGCATAAAGAAAAATGCCAATAAAGTTGGTTCTTCTAAGGACGGGGTAATTCCTGGCGGCAATCCACCACCAGCTGGTGGCGATAACCGCAATAGGCCTAATCAAGGACCAGGCAATCGCCCTAATAACCCTAATACGGGTGGCAATAATCCAAATCCGCAAAATCGAACTAATAACAATAATAACAACAACAATTCAGGAAATAACAATCGCCCTGGAGGTAATAACCCTAATAACAATCGCCCAGGGGGTGTAGGTAATAATAACCAAAATAATAATCGTCCAGGGGGTGGTTTTCAAAATCCCGGACAAAATAGATACAACAATCAAGGAGGTGGAAACCGTCCTGGATTCCAAAACAGGAACAATAATAATAATACCAGTAATACTGGCAATAGGGAACAGTCCAAAGAATTTATCACTGAAAAAGAAATTCAGGATAAAATTAAGTCCACTATGGCCAAGCTGCAAGGTACATCCGGCAAGCGTAATACAGGTGGAAAAAATAAATTTAAAAAGTCACGTCACGATTCTAATCAAGGCAGTGAAAGCGACCCAGGAGCAATCGTCGTATTGCCAGTAACTGAGTTTATTTCAGTTAGTGAATTGGCATCCTTAATGAATGTTTCAGTATCTCAGGTTATCAATACATGCATGAGCTTGGGTGCTTTTGTGTCAATAAATCAAAGGTTAGATGCAGAAATAATTGAATTGGTGGCTGATGAATTTGGATTTGATGCACAGTTTATCGATGTGAGAACTGATGCGCAGATAGAGGAAGATGAACTGGTGGAAGATGTTACTAAGTTGCTCCCTCGTGCGCCTATTGTGACCATTATGGGTCACGTCGATCATGGTAAAACTTCCTTGCTCGATCATATACGGAAAACCAATGTAATAGCAGGTGAGATGGGCGGTATTACCCAGCATATAGGTGCCTATGAAGTTACCTTGGAAAACAAAAAGAAAATTACATTCCTCGATACGCCTGGTCACGAAGCCTTTACAGCGATGCGTGCGCGTGGTGCTAAAGTTACAGATATAGCCGTGATTGTTATCGCTGCGGATGATGCAGTGATGCCACAGACCAAGGAAGCAATATCTCATGCTCAAGCAGCGCAAGTACCTATGATTTTTGCTATCAATAAAATTGATAAACCAGGTGCTAATCCTGAGCGAATCCGCGAGCAATTATCGCAGATGAATATTCTAGTGGAAGATTGGGGCGGTAAATATCAATGTCAAGAAATAGCCGCTAAGAGTGGTAAGAATATTGACCAATTACTAGAAAAAATATTGCTAGAGGCTGAAATGCTTGAGCTTAAAGCCAATCCCGATCAACCCGCTTCTGGTACGGTGATAGAAGCATCGCTTGACAAAGGAAGAGGTTATGTGACCACATTGATGGTGCTCTCGGGAACACTCAAAGTAGGAGATTATATCGTTACTGGACCGCACTCAGGAAAAGTAAAAGCAATGTTTAATGAGAGAGGTCAAAAAATGGCAATCGCAGGACCATCTTCGCCAGTAAGCCTGCTGGGATTAAATGACGCACCTCAAGCGGGTGAGAAATTTAAAGTGTATGTCGATGAAGCCGAAGCCAAAGAAGTGGCTAATAGACGTGAACAAATTATTCGTGAACAAGGTATTCGTACTAAGAAACATATAACACTCGATGAGATAGGCCGACGCTTAGCACTCGGTAATTTCCAAGAGTTGAAAGTGATTGTAAAAGGTGATGTGGATGGATCAGTAGAAGCACTTAAGGATTCGTTATTAAAACTTTCAACTGATGAAATTATGATCAATGTAATTCATAGCTCTGTAGGTGCCATCACTGAGTCCGATGTATTATTAGCATCTGCTTCCGATGCAGTAATCATAGGTTTCCAGGTACGTCCTTCAGGCAATGCTAGAAAGATAGCTGAAAAGGAAAGCATCGACATAAGACTATATTCTATCATCTATGATGCGATCGAAGAATTGAAATCAGCTATGGAGGGCATGCTCAAGCCTACAGTTGAAGAAAAGATCGTATGCAATATTGAGGTGCGTGAAGTATTCAAGATTAGCAAGGTAGGAACAATTGCTGGTTGTTATGTATTAGATGGTCTATGTAAGCGCGATACCAAAATACGAATTATACGCGATGGCATTGTAGTACATACTGGTGAGCTCGACTCACTCAAGCGTTTTAAAGACGATGTAAAAGAAGTCAAAAAACAAATGGAATGTGGTCTTAATATCAAAAACTTTAATGATATAAGAGTTGGCGATATTATTGAAGGATTTGAACAAATAGAAGTAAAACGCACATTGAATTAATAATAGTTTTATAGTCTTTATCAGTACACTTACTGCAAAAGCTGAAATCATAATTATCCATTGTTTTCCTAGGAAAACAATGGATTTTTACTTTATATACATTGCTTATAACTGATATATGCACGATGATTTACACTACAAAATTGCAATCCATATGGAGAATTGTTATAAGTTCGTTTGCCTAGTTTCACGTTATTATTATGGCGATGCCTGCGGCCCGGGTTACTTGAGGAATAATAATATTTTCTATTGGCAACAAGAATCTGCGCTTGCGCTTGATTTTTCGCTTGTACTCCTCGCTACACGCTGTTTCGCTGTGGGGTTACTTGCAAATTTGTTATTTTTCTAATGGTAACAAGAACCTGCGCTTACGCTTGGTTTGCGTCGATCCCTATAGCGAATACAACTTGAAAGAGTACTGTTTAAGAGAAGACATTTCATATTTATGATGCAAATTATTTTGCTAAAAAGTAGAAATTATTGTGCATTTCCTTTGCTCTTGTATATTCCATTATCGTTTAGTATAAAAGATATTGCAGTTATTGAGCAGGCCCTAATTAAATTATATATTATTCTCGATATTGATTCATTGTTGATTGCTAAACTACATCCAATAGTTGTATGAATTCACAATTCGAAGATAGGATAAGAATGAAAAGGGAAACTAATAGGCAAATTAGTAAGACAGCGCGCAAGTATAAGCCTAGTAATTCAATAAGATTCCTTTGGCATTTTGCAGTATATGTAAAAATATCCCGCTGTGGGATAATTAATAATTTATGTTCTCTGAGTACTAAATGATAAGACAACCTATGCAGTCCCGTAATAGCCTGTAAGTGCTTGTGAATAATGCCCTCAGGCTTTAGTATATACCATTAGCCAGTAATAGTCTAGTCTTAATATTTCTAGGTCATAGGCCATCGGCTTAACCAATTGAATTAAATCCATATCGCCTGGAAAATTTTTGAGTACCAAGTGATTTGATCCATCTGCTAACTGCCTAGTTTGATAGGTGTTGCCCTCTTGATCAGTATGGGTAATAGGCCGATTACTTTCAGGAACATAGCGGTTATCCACCATCACAACTTTGCCGCCAGGCTTTACTAATTTATGGATCTGTGTAAGAAATAAGGGCAAGGAGGAAAGTTTTATATGACTCCATATAAAGCCACCAAATAAATTGTCTTGAGCTAACTGATCAGTGTTGATTATAGGCTCAAAAATATCCAATAACATAAATTCTACAATACATGCATGGTAGTCCTTTTTCTTAGCTATTTCGATAACGGATGCGTTAATATCTGTAGCGGTTATTGCACAGGCGGTCTTTGCTATTCGTTCAGTCCAATAACCTGTACCACAAGCAATTTCTATTAATGATTGATCTTTGAAAATTTTTTGAAGCAAGCTGCTGAGTTTTAATAGATCTGCTTGACGCTCAGGCTTAGCATATACCTCTTCGTATTCTGATGCTCTTAGCTCGTAATATTTTATTATATCCTCATTCACGCATTAGGATTGATAATAGTTTTGCTTGTTTTGTAGGAAATACAATTCGCTCGATAAATATTTATTAAGTTATCCAAATGTTACAATTATATTTTGCATTGTATCGCCTAGGTCCTGACAATAGTCAGTTGCTAATTCCAATGCTGCGCTGATTTCATGGTGCTTAATAATTAATATATCGTCTTGAATGTTTGTAAAAATTGAAGAGGTGATGCGTCCATAACAATCATCTGCATCTTTCTCTAGCTGATTGATGGCCAGTATATGCTCCACTAGTTTTTCGGAATGTATATCTTTTTGTAATTCTTCAATACAGGATTTAATATTTACACAACTTTGATGCAAGCAATCACCTAATTGATGGTAGTCAGCGGAAAACTGCTCAACTTTATAATTCTGAATTTTTTTAGCTGCACTATTGATGGTCTTTAGTGTTTTGTAAAAAAGGTTGTTGAGGTCAATTATGTCCGATCTATCGATAGGGGTAATAAAAGTTTGATGCACCGATAAAGTAATATGGTGTGATAGCGCATTTGAATCTTTGTAGGCTTTTGCCACATTGGGATAGGCCTTCGCAGTAAACTGTAAGTCTGACTGCCTGAGTATGGATTGAGTTTCCTTTGAAGCGATTAATAATAAATCGGCATGTTGTGAAAACAATGGCCAAAAATCCGTTTCAGTAGGCATTAATGCACTAAAAATACTTTTCATATTTTTTCTAAAATATTGAGTTGTAAATATACTGCTATTTCGTGTCATCCTACCCATTGGCCATGTTAAGTTGTTGTTATTATTTTATCTCTTATAGCTATTAATGAGGATGTGCCACTATTTTTATTACAGGTGTTCAGTAGCTAGCAATTTTGTTTAAAATATTAGCATCAATATTTTTTAATTAATACGACCTACCGTTTTTAATATGGAACGTTTATGCGACCTACTAGTTCTCAAGTTCATTAAATTGTTTGGTTGTATGAGGTTGTAGCGTAATTTTGTATTCGCGATAGGGATTGTAAGGGTTTGTGCTGGGCTGGCAGACTGCCTTATATTATAAAGCTATGGTCTGGCAGCCCAGTACCGAAGCGCTAGCGTAGCCCTGAAAAGCCCGGGCCTTTAGGCATCGCCATCGTCATTTTTATTTTGATGCTATTACATTTTTTACACTGCTTTTAGTTAATTCTATACGATTGAAATGTATTGATTTTTTTTGAGAGATTGGCTTGGTATTTTTAAAGTTTGTTTATTTTGAATAAGGTTCCTTCTCTATTATATCCTAGATTATATAGCTTGTGACAACAGATTTATCATTCATATAATTTAGAATTGAATTCAAAGAAATGCTCTTTTAAGTCACGATTTTTTATGGGCATTTAGTTTCTATAATATCGTCTTTATGAATTGCAATAAGTAATGAAAAATTAATAATATTACAGGATAATGATGATAGATCCTTCGATAATTGATGCTACCTATACTTTGATTAGTCAGCAAGGGGATGAAGTTAATAAGTACAGATTATTAAAGCATATATTCGATCAAGCTGAAGCAGCTAGCAGCATTGACTTGTCACTAAGTAAATATTTGGTGAGAATTAAGACGCGGCTAGAGGACGATAAACTATTGCCTATGCAGTACTATGCCAAGTGGCAAGGGCTGCACTGGATGCTATACAATCTAGCAGATATATGTCCTGAGATTAAGTGGCCGCTGAAGGATCAAATAGGCGATTTGGCGGACTATTGGCTTGGGGATCGATATACGACAGCCTTTGTATGCAAGTCGGAGCAAGAGAGTTATAGGCAGCCTTCGGTACCAATTATTAATGGCTTGTATCGCAGGTGCGCCTCACAGCAAGCGGCTGCCTTGTTTATAGCATTAAAGATGGGCATTCGATCCATTCAAGTGGAAAATTTAGTAGAGTTATTGCTCAAGTGGCAGTGGCCTGATGGTGGATGGAATTGTGATAAAAATCCGAAAGCTATACATTCTTCCTATACCGAATCCATAATCCCCTTGCGCGCACTGAATCAATATTATCTTATTACCAATGATACCATAGTTGGCGAGGCGGTGAATCGAGCAGCAGATGTTTTTCTCATGCGACAGTTGTATATTAAAATCAAGGATGGCAATGTAATACATCCTGAATTTACTTATTTGCACTACCCATTGTATTGGCATTACGATATACTAGGTGCATTAAAAGTGATGGCGGAATGTAATCTTATCAATGATCCCCGATGTAGGCCTGCTATAGAATTACTGTGTACTAAGCTAATCAAAAGCGGAGGATGGCCAGCAGAAAAGTCTTATTATAAATTCAGTGCTGAAGTAGCTTTAGGAAATGACTATATTCAGTGGGGTGGTAGTAGTAAGCGAAGGATGAATGAATGGGTTACAATTGATGCGCTTTACGTATTGCACAAAGCTAAATTGCTGTAATGAATCCTTGGGTGGATAATAATAGAATTGTTATTAGTATGATAGTTTTATAATGACTAGGTAAATTTATTGCATAAGCATAGATGTCCATGCTTACTTATATACAAGTATTATAGTACCAGCTATGATTAGAGTGCCACCTATTAATAATCGCGGAGATAGGGGCTCTTGCAATAAGTAATAAGATGCGATTATGGTTATGATAATGCTGCCTTTGTCAATGGTGGAGAGTATGGAGATAGGTGCGGTGCGCATCGCCTTAAAAAAAAATATCCAATAGATGGCTGTAGTCGCTCCAGCTAGTACAAACCATAGTATAGCTGATCGATCTATGGGTTTGTAGAGTTGCTTGCCCTCCGCAATTATCGTATGCAAAAAGACTACTAAAAATAGGATAGTCGTTCTTATCAGTAAGGCTATGTTTTCATTGGCTGTATGCATCCCTTTTTTTGCAAATACTAGAGATACACCACTGATAATAGTTGATAAAATAGCGAAAAAAATCCAGTTCAATATAGTGTGTTATTAATTAGCCTCAAATGTAATACATTAATGGAATCCATCCTTATCAGTTCTGATGTAAGTTAGAATCTTCATGCCTGCCAAGGGGATTAATTAGTAGCTATTAATTTCATTTTATAGAATGAAAATTGTTGTGACTTGCTATTATAGGCCATCGAACCGTTACTTTGCTTACTTCGTTAGTGTATTTTGTGATAAGCGAATTCTACATTGCGCATAATATGCCTTGATCGTTTTAGCCCATCTTATATTTTAGGTTTTTTATATTATTAATTGGTGTAACTACATAGATATTTTTTTATTGATGCGATGGCTTTGTGTATTGTAATATTTTGTATCCATTGTATCTTTTTTTGATTTAATTTTTATTTCTATCTTTACCACGATTAAAATTTGAGATCATATTATGCGTCATTTCTTTTTATTTTTCCTATTAGCTAGTTTGCCTTATTATTTTGTACAGGCGCAAGAGGATGATTTATTGTCGGCCTTAGGGGAGCCTGAGGAAATTACTGAATACGCAATTGCGGGTTTTAAGACTACGCGTGTTATCAATAGTCATAGTTTTGAAACCACTGCTAAGGGTGTATTGAATTTTAAAATTTCACACCGTTTTGGATTTGTTGATCAGGGCTTATATGATATTTTTGGATTGGATAACGCCACAATTAAATTAGCATTTGAGTATGGACTTACCCCTTGGTTGGATATAGGGGTGGGTAGGAGTACTGTGGAAAAAATGTTTGATGGTTATGTAAAATGTAAATTATTGCGACAGAGCAAGGGTAAGCGTGTGATGCCCTTTACGGTTGTGTATATTGGCACTACAGCTATTAATACATTGAAGTGGCAACAGCCTGATCGCACTAATTATTTTACCTCTCGATTATCATTTGCCCATCAACTAATTATAGGTCGCAAGTTTACGGATGGTTTTTCGCTACAGCTTATGCCAACTCTAGTACACCGTAACTTAGTAGCTTCTAAGGATGTAAAGAATGATGTAATAGCAATAGGCATAGCAGCACGCCAAAAGATATCAAAACGCTTAGCACTTAATGCAGAATATTATTATGTTCTACCTAATCAAATAGCGGATAATTATTTCAATTCACTTTCAGTTGGTCTCGATATCGAAACCGGCGGGCACGTATTTCAATTGCATTTTACCAACTCCACTTCTATGGCGGAGAAGGGATTCATAGCTGAAAACACGGGCGATTGGTTAGAGGGGCAAGTTCATTTTGGATTTAATGTAAGCAGGGTATTCACACTTGGTGGACATAGTAAGAAATAGTCCATGTATTGCACATGGTCACATACTAGGTGAAAATATTGGATAGCTGAAAATTTATGATTACTATTTTATTAGGACATCTCTTGCGCTAAACAATAGCAATTATGGCGATGCCTAAAGGCCCGGGCTACTCCAGGCTACACTACCGTTCCGGTCTTATCCGCTGTCTCCCTCTTATTGTTAACTATTTATAATCTGGATTGAATTATCTCGTATTCTCCATTTCAAATAATATGGTGGGGGAGTCAGCGGATAAGACTAAACCATTCCGTATCCCTATCGCAAAAACAGCATATAATAATCACCTATAAATTCTTGTTAATTTTGGCGATGCTATGTAGGGCCTGCTAAATAACTCTGAAATCTTTTATTGTTATAGGTTTTAGCTATTATTAGTGCAATGGATATTCGTACAATTTTATG
>CAYZQX010000033.1:0-19155 GCA_964480615.1 uncultured Chitinophagales bacterium
ATAGAATAACAATTAATAATGGAGTAAAGCTACAAAAAATATGGTAATATACAAGCTCGTCCTTGAATACTTTATTATTGACTCGTTGTATATGTAAAAGCTCAATGGGAGCACAATTTTTTACATTCTTTCAGGCGTATTGATTCCAAGCAAGCGCAAACCATTTTTAATTATTTGACCTGTAAGGTTGCATAATTGAACTCTAAATTCATTAACAGAGGAATCACTATTGCCTAATACACTGCATTCAGTATAGAATCTATTAAATGTTTTGGCTAATTGATGAAGATATACTGCTAAGTGTGAAGGATCCATTTCAATGGCTGAGATACTGATGATTTCAGGATATTTTACAATTGCCTTTACAAGTTCTTTTTCATAATCATTCATTGTTGAAATTGCAACTGTATTGCTAGGTTGCTGACCGTATTTACGTCCTAATGAACTGATTCGAGTATAGGCATATTGAATAAATGCTGCAGTAAATCCTTGCATATCAATGGATTCTTTGGGATCAAAAATCATCCGCTTTTTAGGATGTATTCTCAATAAAAAATATTTGATGGCACTGATCCCTAAGTTCTCATAAAGTTGTTTTAGTTCCGCTTCATTCATCTCTGCAATTTTTCCTGAGTTTTGACCTTCTTCAATTGCTTTTTCGACCATTTCATCCATGAGGTCATCGGCATCTACTGTGGTTCCTTCACGCGATTTCATACGACCTGTTGGCAGGTCAACCATACCATAGGCAAGGTGATAGATGCCTTGTGCATAAGGTTTTTCTAGCATCTCCAAGGTATGTTTGAGTGCTTTGAAATGATAGTTTTGTTCATCAGCTACTACATAGATAGACCTATCCATTTTGTAATCTTTATAGCGGGCTTCAGCAATTCCTAGATCCTGGGTAAGATAGATAGAAGTTCCATCTTTGCGGATGAGGATTTTTTCATCAAGACCATAAGGTGTTAGGTCGGCACTGACTGAACCATCGGGATTTTTTTTGAACTTATTATTGTTTAATCCCTCTAATACAAGCTCTTTTCCATTTTCATAATATTCTGACTCTTTATAGTGCTTTTCAAAATCGACTCCTAATCGATCAAAGGTGATTTGAAATCCTTGATAAACCCAGTCATTCATTTTATTCCATAATGTTCTAGTTTCAGGATCACCTGCTTCCCACTTCAAAAGCATCTCGCGAGTAGTCCTTGCAAAAGGGACCTGTATTTTTAAGAGCTCTTTTAGTTCATCTGCTTTCTTAGTTATGATTTCAATGCGTTTTAATAGGTCGGAGTTTTCTTTTTCTCCTGATGCAGTTAGCTTGTCATAATACTCAGATAATAAAAGGATTGATTCTTGGCTCAAGGTGTCTTGATTTAACTTTCTAATTTCATTCATGCCTTGTAAGGCATTAGGGAAATCAATTATAAACTGGTTCCATTGATTAGCGAGTTCAGTCTGCTTATCAATTATAGGTTTCAATTCATTAGTAGGAATTTTATTGAGCAGATGGTAACTTTGGCTAAAAAGTTCGGACTTAGCGGTCTCTATTTCAGCTTTTAAGAGCCGGTCATATTCTACATAATACTTTCCAGCCAGGTGGTCGCCTTTCATACCGCTAGATTCAGGTGTTTCACCTTTACTACTCACTAACCAAGCTTGCATGGATTTACATATTGCTATTCCACGATCATTGTATATGTTTACTTTATGCACATTATGACCTGCAGCGGTGAGTATCGAGGCTACACTGTGTCCGATCATCATATTCCGCAGGTGACCTAGATGTAACGGTTTGTTCGTATTAGGACCACAATATTCTAATACAATGTTTTTTGGCTGCTCATTTTCAAGTTGAAAATCTCCATTTTTTAAGATGGAATTTTGTAATTCATTGAGCCAATATTTATTAGAGAGTACGATGTTTAAAAATCCCTGAATAACATTGTATTTTTCAATAATATCGAACTGACTTACCAAAAAATTTCCAACGATTTCACCACATTCTACAGGGCTTTTGCGAAGCAGTTTAACGAGGGGAAAAATGACCATTGTAATATCTCCTTCAAAGTCTTTATTAGTTTCATTAAAGACAATTTGCTCGCTGGATAACTGCGCATTAAACTGGGTATTGATAAAAGAGATAGTCGCTTTTGCCAATTGACTTTCTAATACATTATTCATTGTTTATTTTTTATTTTCAATTATTTGTAGGTCAAAAATTCTATTTCCTTCAATTTTGAATTTTACAAAGGTACAAATATTATGAAATCCCTCCTTGCCTGCTGCGCCTGGATTAATATGCAGGTGTGCAAGCAATGGGTCATTCATTATTTTTAATATATGGGAATGCCCTGTTATTACGACATTGGGTCTATGGGTATTTATTAAAACCAATGTTCTTGAATTGTATTTTCCAGGATAGCCACCTATATGCGTCATCACTATTTTTACATCCTCACAGTTGAAAACATTATTGAGTGGATAGCGCAATCGCAAGTCTGCACCATCCACATTGCCATATACCGCTTTAAGCGGTTTTAAGTTTTCTAATGCCTCTGCTACTGCAATATTTCCTATGTCACCTGCATGCCATATTTCATCACAAGATTGTGCGTGATGTGCTATGGTAGGAGGCATATAGCTATGGGTGTCAGAGAGTAATAATATCTGTTTCATTTGATTAGATAGGTTCGCTTAAAGTCAATTTTTTTTTGTATTTTTTGATTAGTGTTGCAAATAGGCTTGCACCAATTATATACAACAATACGGTAATCCACATTATACTGGAAAATGCCCATCCTTCTTGTCGCATAGTCCTAAACAAAATAGAACTTACAAACCAAGCTCCTGACCATACCAGTGAATGTAGCGCACTCATCATTTCTCTATTTCCCTCTCCAACATAGTACATGCTTACTTGGGTTGTTAATGGCCCCGCCATAACCATAAATGGTTGTCTTATAATAAAGAATAATGCTGCTGCGTAAAAGGCTATTTCACTAGGAAAATAGAATTCAGTACTAGCAAGACCTATTAAAGCAATAATTGCAATTATATGGGTTTTGCTCGCTGCTTCAAAACCCAATTTTTCCTTCCACCAAGGAATAAAAAAACTACCTATAACAACTAATAAACTAGAGTAGATACTTATGAGGGAGAAAGTAGAGTGATCCGTATCAAATACATGGTGAAAATATAGGTTTAGAAATGGTATGGTAAGACCAGCTCCTATGGCTATAAAAATTGTAGGAGTCAATGCTTCCAATAACTTATTCCATTCTAGTCTATTTGACTTTGAATTTTGGCTATGACTGATTTCAGGATAATCTTTTTGAATGAAGTAGAATAAGCCAAATGAGAATAGGCAAAAAAGCACACCAAGCATCATCGAAATAAAGGCGCTGTTGTATTTAAGAGTAAACAGGTGGATACTATTAATCATAATTCCAGCTAATAGTGTGGCACCTCCATTGCTAATTTCATTGAGTGTGATGGCATGGGTATGATTTTTTTCTGGGGTAGTTCTCAGTAAGTAAGGAATAGTTGTCATCCTCAATACATTAATAGATAAGCCCATACCTACAAAGAAATAGGGTAGGATAGGGCTATAAATCGGATCGGCATACCATACAATACATCCTGCAAATAGTGGATAGCTTATGGCCGAAAGTTGCAACATTTTTTTTATTGATCGCCTGCGGACATATAATCCAAATGGGACACCTGCTATCAACACACTTAAGTACTGCCAGGCTGTAAATCCAGCAATGGTTGGGTCATTAAACCCATTATCTGCCAAATAGATATTGAGAATCATGAAAAAACAGCCATTCAATATATTCATAAAGAATACACCTAGTAAAAGTCTTCTTGCATTAGAAGGCAAGTCTATATAGGATTGAAGTATGGACTTCATAGTTTGAGTATTTTGTCAATATATGAATTTGTAGTTAACTGTTCATCATTTTTAAACCATATTATTTCTTGTTTCCTAAACCAAGTCATTTGTCTCTTAGCGTATTGTCTTGTATGAATTTTTATGAGCTCTATGGCCTCAGCTTTGCTGTATTTACCTTCTAAATAATCGAATAATTCTTGGTAGCCTACGGTTTGCAATGGTGTTAAATTTTTAAAAGGCAATAATTGTTCTACTTCTTCGATTAGCCCAGCAGTTAGCATTGTTTCCACTCGATCGTCAATACGCTTTACAAGGGTTGGTCTATCGAGCTCTAATGCAGTATATATGACCTTATATGGTAACTTATGATTTGCATTTTGTCTTAGTTCACTGTATTTTTTTCCAGTGGCTTTCATAACCTCAATGGCGCGCATTAATCGCTGTGGATTGTGTATATCCACAATCGAATAATATTCTGGATCCTTTTCGGCAATGATGTTTTGTAAGTAGGATAGACCGTATTTTTGATAGTCTAGGTGAAGTTCATTTCTGAGTATATGATTCGCCTCAGGTAAATTATCGAATCCATTAATAAGTCCATTAATATATAAGCCCGAACCTCCACATAAAACAATGTAATTTGCTGATTTAAATAGATCATTGATTTTTACTAGCGCTTGTATGGCATAATCACCTGCATTGAGCGGATTGTGAATACTATGTGATGCGATAAAATGATGTGTTATTTTTTCTAATTCATCTGTAGAGGGTCTTGCTACGCCAATATTCAATTCTTTATATACTTGCCTAGAGTCGGCATTAATGATTTGAGCTTTCAAATATTGAGCTATAGCGATAGCAAAACTAGTCTTACCAACTGCAGTAGGTCCGGCAATTACTATTAGTTTTTTTTCATCTGTTTTCACTTCAGTGGATGCGCTTTTAATCCAATTTTTTCACCTTCTTTAAGCATAAATTCAAATGCCTCTTCATAATCATTGTGTATAAGGCCATCGAGAATAGCCTCGCGTATTGCGGTTTTTATGATTCCTACCTCTTTAGATGGGCTGATCCTAAATGTATCCATAATAATAGCACCGTCTATAGGTGGTTGCCAATTTCTTAGCTTGTCGCTGGCCTCCAGTTCTACACACTTTTCTTTAACGAGCTGGTAGTTGCTGAGGTAACGCGAAACTTTATCTTTATTTTTTGAGGTAATATCCGCTTCGCATAACAACATCAGTGAATCGAAGTCTTCGCCCGCATCAAATAATAACCTTCTGATAGCGCTATCGCTGATATTTTCTTTGGTAAGTGAAATGGGTCTTAAGTGCAGCAAGACCATTTTTTCGACAAATTTCATCTCTTCATTCAGTGGTAGCTTGAATCTTTTGAATATCCTTGATACCATTCGCGCCCCTACAACCTCATGGCCGTGAAAAGTCCATTCATCATTTTCAAATCTTTGAGTAGGTGGCTTGGCAATATCGTGAAGTAAAGCAGCCCATCTCAGCCATAAGTTATCTGTATTCACACTGATATTATCCAACACTTGTAAAGTATGGTAAAAATTATCTTTGTGACCGATTCCATTTTGGATTCTCACGCCTTGCAAATTGGATAACTCAGGAAAGATTATTCGCAGCAACCCAGTATCGAATAAGAGTTTAAATCCTACGGATGGAACAGGAGCAAGGATCATCTTATTGAGTTCAATATGGATGCGTTCAGCGGTTATAATATTGATGCGCTCCGCTTGTTTTTTAATTGCCTCAATTGTATCTGGATGTATAGTGAAACGAAGTTGAGCAGCGAATCTAATAGCCCTCAGCATGCGCAGAGGATCATCGGAAAAGGTAATCTCAGGATCTAGTGGTGTTCTGATGATTTTATCAATTAAATCTTGCTGACCATTAAATGGATCTATAAGTGTAGCGTAGTTTCCGCTATTGATATTTATTGCTAAAGCATTAATGGTAAAATCTCTTCTGTACTGATCCTCTTCAAGTGTTCCTTCTTCAACTATTGGGTTACGCGAATCGCTTCGGTAAGATTCCTTTCTTGCCCCAACAAATTCATATTCATAATTTCGGTAATTAAATTGCGCAGTGCCAAATGTTTTAAATACAGTTACTTTAGGAGATGGTTTTAGTTTGGCTGCCGATTTTTCAGCGAGTTCTATTCCTTTACCGACACATACAAAATCAATATCTTTGGTAGGGCGATTGAGCAATAAATCTCTCACAGCTCCACCGACTACGTAAGTTTCTAGCATTAATTCATCACCAGCCATACCCACTGCTTCGATAACTGCTTTGGCTTCCTTAGGCAAGGGATCTAAGCTAATTTTCTGCGGCATAACAATTGTTAATTAAAATTGGTGATAATATTAAATAAAAAAAGCCTGACATAATTGCCAGGCTTTACTTAAGTGACCCCGCTGGGGCTCGAACCCAGGACCCTAACATTAAAAGTGTTATGCTCTACCAACTGAGCTACGAGATCAGCCTTCCCATCGTTAAGGGAGTGCAAAGGTAAAAAGGATTTTTTAATTTTTCCAAACTTTTATCAAAATATTTTTATTTTTTTTGGAAATTTTTTTTTGATCTACCAAAATACTTGCTTGCCAACCCCCAAAAACCCTGATTAGGATTCTATTTTAGGCTAAAAATGTGTTTTTATTAACATATTCACATTTTTCATAGTTTTCTCAAACTGATATGCAAAATTTAAAACTGAACGTCATAAATTACCAGAGGGATTTATTTAATTTTATTTTTTTTAATGTCCAACTATTTTAGTCTTGAAAGGCTCTTTACAAAAGTCAGGATCCCACTGAGAGGTAATTTTTCGATTTGATAAACTAAGGGTAATATGAATGTCTCAGAAAATGTACTAATAAATAAGATTATTTCAAAAAAATGGAACTGTGTGGTAACAAAATTTGATAAACTATGGAGTTTAAACCTGTGATTGTCTCAAAGTGGGTATTATTGATTGTTTTTACTGTCCTAATTACCCTTTTAATATTCGCTAAATCATGGGGACATAATAAAATATTTTTTCCCATACTTAGTATAACAGTTTTTCTCGTTAAGACATATTTAGGCGCATATACTGAATCGTATGAAACTGGGTATTCTCTGCCAGATCATAACATTTTCATTGATTATGGATGTGCTGGAATTAATTATTTTATTATCTGCATATTAACTTTCTCACATAGCCTATATAAGTATAGATACAAAGAGGAGTTGCCAAATATTTTGGTTTTAACTAAACATTTGGGTTTTATCCTAATTTATTCCTCTTCTATTACAATTTTCGCTAATACGGTAAGGATAATTTGTTCTATTCAATACAAAGCCTTAAAAACAAATATTCCATCTTTAGATTTTGGATGGATGCATTTAGCAATTGGTAGCTTTATTTATTTGTTATTTTTATTGATTTTTTTTTATATTTTCTTACATTTTATTTTTAAAAGACATGAACCTATTTGAGCGTATATTGAAACCAAATTATTTTCTAGCTTTACATGTTCTGCCTATCGCAATTTGTTTTTTTATCAATTTATTTGTTGGATACCCAAGCATATTAATATCAAAGGCTGGTGTAATTAGCTTTTATACTGTTTTGCAAACCATCATTTTAATAAGTTTTATAATAAGCCTGATATATTTTCTCATTATTAGTCAGTCAAAAAAAATTGTAAGTTTTTATTTTTGTATATTTCAATTGCTTTATGGATTTATAGGAATAATGATTTGCTGCATTTTATTATTATATAATTTCGACGGACAGTTTAGTCCCTTGAGAAGTGTAATTTCACTCAAGCTACAGGCTGGATTTTGTATTTACTATATTTTCTACATAATGACGGCTTTAGTTATCTTAAAGCCTCCTATAAATAAAGATGAAATAACTGGTGATAATTTCACCTTCGCTTTACTCTATCCTATTCTTATTTATGTATTTGTGACTGGATTATTGGTCATTATTAATTTAATGGCATATAATGTTGAACCTACTTTCATTATTTTATGTATAGTCATTGCTTTAGTTGTGCTCTTATTCATACTATTAAGGGCCTGCTACATTTTTATTTATAGAGTTCTAAATATAAATAAGGAATTGCCGCTAATATACAAATTCATTTTTTCCATTGCACTGCCAATTATTAGTTTACAATTTAATGTTATTCTGAATTATGATTCGCCAGTGAAGTTAGGTGATTTTAGTCATCCGATATTCTATATTTTGGCCATCCTATTTGGTATAATTATTTGTATTCCTACACAAACTCATAAGATATTGAGTTTAATTAGGTTGTGTTTTTTAACTTGTTCTTTATCCTATTATTTTTATTTCTTTCTAGTAGTTATACCATTTATTCCATTTGGATTTATGGCTATTCTATTGTTCGGAGTTGGATTACTTATTTTTACACCTAGCATAGTATTGGTTTTAGTTTTTAGAGAGATTTGGTTTCAGTGGAATGTTTGTAAAGCTTATTACTTAGAAGCTAAACTTCGGGCTATAACAATCATAATGTTTTTGCTAATTCCTTTGATTTTAATCGGTATAATTTATAAAGACAAGCTGGTATTCAATGAATTAGATGAATATGTTTTTAGACCTAACTATAATAAGGAATACAAAATAAACAATAAGTCTGTTAATCGATTTTTGAGTAGTTTGGAGGATCAAAACTCTAGAAGCTTATTTTCAAGAAATAAATATAACATACCATTTATTGGTCAACTTTATAATCTTATGGTTTTCGATGGACATAGGCTCCCAACTAAAAAATTAAGAAGAATAAACGAAATTTTTAGTGGAAATAGCTTCCCCAAAAATTTCAATGAAAGTAATGAAATAAGAAGAAGGCAGAGCAATGTTAGTTTAACAAATTTGAGTGGCAATAGTGTATATGATCCAGTAAATAAATTTTGGACCTCAACGATAGAGCTCGAACTGTCCAATTTTAGTGGTATTGGAAATAGGGAGTTTGAAACGATTATTGATTTGCCACCAGGTTCTTTTGTGAGTGATTATTATTTAGTTGTAAATGGCAAAAAGGAAACAGGGCAATTGGTCGAGAAAAAAGCAGCTCAATGGGTATATAATGAAATAGTTAATACTAGAAAAGACCCAGGTATTTTGTATTATGTTGGGCATAATCAAATCGCTTTAAAAGTATTTCCATTTTCAAAGAATGAAATTAGGAAAACTGGGATTGAATTGGTACATAAGGAAGCAGTTTATTTAGAAATAGATAAATTGGGTATAAGTTTGGGGGAAGAAAAAATTGCAGATAATCAAGTACTTAATTTAGAAACAGAATTTGGAGAGTTAACCTATTTACCTTCCATTCAAAAATTAAGTTTACCGAAAGTAATTATGGAGCCTTATCTACATTTTGTAATTGATGGGTCAAATGGAAATTTTAGTCAATTGCCTAACTATAGAAAACGTATTAATGAGTTTATATCACATTACCCACAACTGCTCAAGGACGCAAAGATTAGTTTTGTAAATTCCTTTGTTCATACCGAATCCTTTTCAGAAAATTGGGATCAGAAATGGAATGAAAGTAACTTTATAGGTGGATTTTTTTTAGATAGATGTTTAAATAAAGAAAGTTTCCTCGCAACTGAAAATGGAACTAAGAGGTTCCCAGTTTTTGTCATACTAACCGATAATTTCCAGAATGCCATAGTGGAAAACGAAGAAAACGGTTTTATGCATCTATTTCCAGGTATTAATCATTTTTATTTATTGTATTCGAATGCAAATTATCAAGCATTTAGCCTAGAGGATTTTCAACCATTAATGGATAATGTTTCCCCTGCTAGTATCATGCAGATTCCTTCTTATAAATTTGAATCAGGAAAAACAGGAAGAACATTTTATATGAACAATCATGATGAGCCTTCCTTCTTGTTAGAAACGGATATTAAAGTGCCTCAAACAAAATTGGATTTTTCTAATAAATGGGAGTCAGCAATGTATGTACAAGCTTACCACATTGATAATCTTCTAAACCCTCACCAAAAAAATAAATATTGGTTGCATTTACTTAAGCATTCATTTCAGTCAAAAATATTAAGCAATATTACTTCCTATATGGTAGTTGAATCTGATGCACAAAGAGAATTATTACAAAAGAAACAAGAGGAAGTGATTAAAAGGCATACTTCGCTTAGTTTAGGTGAAGATATGGAAACTATGTCAGAACCCGGATTATGGATGTTATTTATAATATTTATATTATTATTTCTAGTGCAATGGAGACTAAGGAAATAGTATTTTAAATTAGTTGGTTGAGTGATTATGCGCAATATTTTTAGTATAAGTAGGGCTTGCTAAATAACTCAAAAGTTTGCGATTATGGCGATGCCTGCGGCCCAGGCTCTTCGTTTTTACTCCTCGCTCCTGCGTCGCTGTGGGGTAACCACTTCGATCCTTATCGCAAATACAACTTGAAGTAGCAAGTTATAAGAGATCACATTGCTTATATATGATGCAAGCTTTTTTACGGAAACCCAAAAAATTTGTGTGAATATTCTTTGTACTTATAATGGTTAGAACCTATTACAATAAAAGATTTCAGAGTTATTTAGCAAGTCCTAATTATCCTCATCGCTTAGAGTATTATTGGGGATATTTAATAAATTGCCATAAATGGATTATATTTGCATGAAGTAATTGAAGAAAAAGATGAAAATAATTTCGATAATAGCCTTCGTACTAGGGTTATCATTCTTGATCACAGGTTTTGTGAATCGTAGCAGGTCAAAAAATACTACAAAACAAGTAGGTACAGTTTATGATTATACAGTAAAGACTATAACTGGGGAAGAAGTTTCGTTATCAGATTACAAGGACAAGGTAGTTCTTATTGTAAATACAGCATCAGAATGTGGATTCACACCTCAATACAAGGAATTAGAGACATTATTTAATACTTACAAGGTTAAAGGATTCACAATATTGGCTTTTCCTTCTAATGATTTTGGTGGCCAAGAGCCGTTAAATGGCCAAGAGATCACAAGTTTTTGTCAAAAGAATTATGGTGTAAGTTTTCCTGTGTTTGATAAGATTGTAGTCAAAGGAGATCAGGCTCATCCATTATATAAATTTCTTGCAGATAAGAAAGCAAATGGCGAAGTTGGCATTGCACCTAAATGGAATTTTCATAAATATTTGATTGACAAGCAAGGAAGGGTAGTTACATATTATTTCTCCACTACTTCGCCTACATCAGATAAAGTGATCAATAAAGTTGAAGAGCTTTTAGCGCAGTAATTATTTTTATCATTTTATTAATTAGGTCTTACACAGCAACTCAGCTTTTTTTGATTGAAGTCAGGACTTGAGTAAGTTTTGCTTACTGAAATACATTGCAATTAATTTTGTCGAAAGGCATTGACCATTTTGCTTGAACTGCGTTTTTAAATACCAGACGGACTGTACCATCTTTTTCAGTAGTAGGCATTAGTTCATCCTTTCGCTGCACCAATCTTGCAGGCTCATAATAGAATTCCATATCTTCTAATTGGTCTTTGCCATTAATAATACAGTGATAGATTACCAGTATATTATTTTCGGATTTTATACCCATAATCTCACCCGCCGAGCTTTTGTTATTTTGACGTATTCTTTTATATTTCCCTGATACATTATTTTGTTCGTCGATCATGATCGAAATATAAGTTGTATCTTCTAGGTCAATTCCTTCTGTGATCATATAACATTTAGGGAATGTGCTATTCTCAGCTTCCTCATCATTTGGTTTGGTACTATCAATGGAACCTTCCTTTGCCTTAGACCTATCCGAATTGTTTATATCCTGAACTGATTCGTTCAGATTCACAGTGATGGTTTCGGTTTTACTGTTGCCACAACTCATTACAAATAAGCCCATAAATAATATTATTGCGAATGCTAATGGACAGTTTTGATATTTCATTTTGCAAAAATACATTGGATTAAAGTAATGGATAAATTGGCTATAAAATTTAGTGAATAACCATAGTCTGTCGATTCGATATTACAACAGCAATGATATTTTTTACAATTTTCCTTTTAATTGACTTAATATCCAAACATTTTTTTGCTTAAATAGTTTGTTATGAACATCCAAAAGTTTATTACCAAAACTGCTTATTGATTCAGTACAACACGCACTTGCTAAATAATATACAGTATGATTTACATTGTGCCTAATTTTAAGTCTGGCTATAACTGACTACTAATAGCAAGATGGTGTTTGTTTATCGTTTTGTAATATTGTATTTGCGATAGGGATAGGAAGGGTTTGTACTGGACTGTCAGGCTTTCAATTGCTGAAAATATCTAATGCCGAAAGCCTGCCAGCCCAGTACCGGAGCGTCAGCGCAGCCCTGTATAGCCCGGGCCGCAGGCATCGCCATTATTGACTAATTTCTGCTATTTAGTAAAATCGAATTGCAAATAAATAAGGTGATCCTTTTATTTATGCACTATATATTCTATTTTTTTTTAGTTCGATGTGGGATATTAACTTTTTCCAAACGCCAATACCAATCGAGAATGTAACTAAAATTTGAGAACTAGGAAGGAATTTGTAAGGATTTTAGGTGAACAAAACAGAATTATTTGGATATTTCGATAGAAATTTTAATCAAAATTCAATTTTTTATCCAGTAATAAAATAAATGCGTTAATTTTATATAAATTATAAAGGTATGAACCCCTCATATAACCCCAAGATGAGCTTATTAAGTTCAATTCTTAGACTTTGGCTAATGATTTTGTGCTTTTCGTTTTTTACCTTTGGTCATTTAATTTCAACTGCTCAGGATTGGCCAATAGGTATTACCAATCTACAAATTAATGATAGGGCAATAGGTTCAGTCGTTGAGTTTCAGGAAAGATATTATGATGGACAACCTGATATGGAGTATTACAGTAACAGCCATCATAGAGAAAAGGTATTAGAGAAAATATATTATCCCGAAGGTGATAGTATGAGGTTATATATTTATTCACAATGGATTGAGATGAATGGAGGTTATTACAGCACTAATAATCACGATTCTTATTATGATATATATGGTAATAGCTACGTATGGGAAACCTATTATAATCTCAGCGATAGTATTTTTATAGACACTATTTCCTACTTGAGTCCAAGTTCTATTAATTACTATAACCTGTTATTTGAATATGATGTTGTAGATAGTTCCGAACTTATAATTGCAGGGATAGATACTACCTATTTAGGCATACCTACATGGAAAATATCTGCTCAGGCAGTGTGCTCTAGTGGTGGAGATTATGCGATAGATATGGAGACAGCGTATATAGAGGGTGTTGGCAAATTCTATGACCATAATCTTTATAATTGCTTTGAGGAATACCATGAAGCAGCTAAATATATATTAAACTATGATGCTGATGGAGCCGATTTACAAGGGTTTATGCCCCAGTTTGATGACTTGAAAAATATTCCTACGATCGCCGAAGTATATAATTACGATATTGGGGATGAGTTTATATTCTTACATTTTGATACCTTAGTTAATCAATTTATTATTACTCAAAAAACAATTACAGATTATAGTAGTAATGCAGATAGTATATGGTATAATTATGAGCTAAATGAATATGTAATGTATGATCAGTATATAATGAATGTAACGAATTTTTCTAAATTTCGAACTATATACAATCCAAGTAGGTATTATTATAGAGATGTTAATGACTTGTTTTCAAGCTACGTAAAAAAGATTTGTTATGAATATCATACAACCAATGAAGGGACCATGTTAACCGATTGGGTCTTGCGAGGCAATTCGATTTGTGAGGAAGTTGAAAATGTCATGTTAACATTAGCTTATGCAGTTTGGCACAATGGACCTCCAGCGATGGAATACAGATTAGTTGAAAACATGGTGGAGGGCATACCAGGTGTAGGGATTACGGTAAATGTATTTCCAGAAAATGTCGGCTTGCGAAATGTAGAAAAAGAATATTATGGCAATTTAGTGTATGTAAAAAAACAATCTATCGAATGTGGATAAGATTTAGAAGGCGTATTACACATGCTTACCACAGGGATTCAAAGCCCAGAGCTCTTAGCGCACAAGGCAGTGTGGGATGTTCATCCAATAGGATCAAGTAATCAAATAATTATAGAGAGTAGTGATCCCCAGTGCTTTGCAAAAGTTGTAAAGCTATATGATATGAATGGAATCGAAGTAGGGATTGACTATTCACCGGGAAATAATTTTCTGCTTCATTATGAACCTGTTTCTTCTGGCCTATACATTATATCTATATTGGATAGTCGTGGCAATCATACTAAGCAAAAGATTTTTCTTTGATAATAAATTTTAGGGTTATATCCATTTCTCATAAGGAGAAAATAGAGGGAAAGGAGTACTATATTGAGATGATTTTATCGGCTCACCACCACCTTTAATAAATAAAAAACCAGACACTGCTTTCACAAATGTCTGGCTCCTTTTTTCACCCAAATTGGTCTTTCCTATGATTGCGCGGCCTTCACAGGCCATTGATCATATTATCTTACTAGAGAAATGAACTGATTAGTTCTTCTCTATTTTAGCAGTTTTAGCTAGTTGTTTTTCTAATTCAGCTACACGCTTTTCTAATGTTGAAATGCTTGCGCCGTTAGTTGGCTTTTGGAAGCTACCCATAACTTTCTCAATAACTTCGTTAACCTTGCTCTCTACTTCTTCTTTTGTGTTTTCAGTAGTTTTAACGATGTTATTAACGATGCGCTTTCCTTCTTTCTGAGCATCTTGCTCCTTGTTGATAAACTCTACAACTGTAGATTGCATACGCTCAGCACCTGTAGCTACTAGTCCTACACCAGTATAAAGAGCTTTCTTAGCGAAATCTACGATTTCATCATTCTTAATTGTTTTGAAGAAAGGAGCAGTTGATTTTTTCACACTCTTGGTTGTGTTTTCAACTAAGATTTCTACTTGATCTTCAAATTTTTGAACTACCTTTGATGGAGTAGTTTTGATGGTTTTTTTTGTTGTTACTGCCATTTTATTATTGTTTAAATGTTTTGTTATTCAATTATGGTGCAAAAATAGCGAATATTCGCAATAGTTGTCAAGTGTAAATTCGCTAAATAGCGAAAATATTTTTCTGATTATTTGTAATAGTTTGAAAATCAGTTAGTTAGAGTTTGCGAATTTTTTATTTTTTTACATTTTTTATGTAAGTTAACCATTTGTTATTAGAATTTATCTTAAAAAACCGATTAATTATGCGAAATTTGCACCGCTAATTTTATTAAATATGAAAAAGAAACCAGTCGAAAACGAAAAAAATTCGCTGAAAGATAGACTTTGGCACTTATTTAATTCTCATAAAGAGCGTGATTGGACAATTGGCCAGCTCAAAAAGAGCTTGGGAGCCGAGCGAATAGAGAAAGATGAAATATATGCTGAACTTGAAAAAATGGCCGAAGCAGGCCTTATTATACAGTCAGGTGCCAAATATTTATTTGGCAAAAGCGCACCAAATCCAAAGATTGAAGGCTTTAGTAGTCCTTATGTATCAGGCATTTTACAAGTTACAAGATCAGGCTTGGGCTTTGTAGAGGTGGAAAAAGGCGGTCTCGAAGTTCGTATCCCACATTTTTGCATAGGCAAAGCATTTGATGGCGATCTTGTGAAAGTAAAAATAACAAGGACCAAGGGCTCAAGGGTGGAAGGAGAAGTAATTGAAATTATCGAGCGCAAGACAACCCAGTTTAGCGGCACAATAAGATTAGGTCAGAGCTTCGCTTTCCTAGAACCTGATAATGTTAGGATACAAGTCGATTTTTTTATTCCGCCCATACACCTCAATGGTGCCCGTGAAGGAGATAAAGTGATAGTAGATATATTGGACTGGCCTAATGGTCGCAAGAGCCCTGAGGCTAAAGTTACCACAGTACTCGGAAAACCTGGGCTCAATAATGTGGAAATGCAATCCATCCTAGTCGAAAATGGTTTTCCACTAACCTTTAGCAACGAGGCACTCGATGAGGCTGAAAAAATTCCCTATGAGCTCAGCAAATCGGAGATCAAAAAAAGGCGCGATTTTAGAAAGATACTGACATTCACCATTGACCCTGCTGATGCTAAAGACTTTGATGATGCCATAAGTTTCAAAAAACTAGAGGATGGCCATTACGAAGTAGGCGTACACATTGCCGATGTGGATCACTACGTGCCGCTGGGTTCTAAATTAGATGTGGATGCGTTTCAACGAGCTACCAGTGTATATCTTGTAGATCGTGTGTTGCCTATGCTGCCTGAAAAAATTTCCAACCATGTGTGTTCACTCAGACCACACGAAGAAAAATATTGCTTCTCAGCTGTATTTACCATGAATGAAAAAGGGTTAGTTAAAGAAAGATGGTTTGGCAGAACAGTTATATACAGTGATCACCGTTTTTCTTATGAGGAGGCACAAGAGGTTATAGAAGGAAAATCCGATACCTTAAAATATGAGATAGACATACTCAATACAATTGCCACCAATCTACGCAAAGCAAGATACAATGAAGGTTCAATTTCCTTTGAACTGCCGGAAGTAAAGTTTAAACTCGATGAGACTGGCAAGCCTATAGATGTATATGTAAAAGAGCGGAAAGAAGCCCATCTACTGATTGAAGACTTTATGTTGTTAGCGAATAGGGAGGTAGCCTACTATCTATGCCACACAATGAAAAATAAAAAGCCTGGAGTGGGTATCTATCGAGTACACGATCTCCCTGACCCAGTAAAGCTCGATAGCTTTAAGAGAATGGCTTTGAGATTTGGCTACACAATCACCGAAACGGAAGGCTTAGCACTCAAGCAAGCACTCAATAAATTGTTTGGCCATATAGAAGGCAAACCTGAACATGATGTACTTGCAGGCCTAGCGATACGATCTATGGCCAAGGCAGCATATACCACTCAAAACATTGGCCATTTTGGGCTTGGATTTGAATACTATTCGCACTTTACATCTCCCATACGTCGCTATCCTGATCTAATGACCCATCGACTATTATCAAAAGCGCTCGCTGGCCATCCTGAAACCGAAATTGAAGAGCTGGAACTACAATGTCAGCATACTTCAAAAATGGAAAAACAAGCGCAAACTGCCGAGCGTGAATCTACTAAATATAAGCAAGTCGAATATTTATTAGATAATATAGGTCACGAGTTTGATGGAGTTATAAGCGGAGTGACTAATTTCGGAATGTTTGTAGAGATTATTGAAAATAAGTGTGAAGGATTAGTGCGACTACAAGACTTAATGGATGACACCTATTACTTCGATGAAATGCAATATGCCTTAATCGGATACAATAAGAAAAAAGCATTTAGACTCGGTGACATCGTTCGCATCAAAGTCGCCAAGGCTGATCTTGCTAAGCGAGAACTGGACTTTGCATTGATGGATATGGTTACAGCTCGAAAAACCAATGAAAAAACAAATGTGGCAACAAAGGGCGCAGGAACAAAACAGCGCAAACCTAAGCGCAAAGAATAGCATTTTTTTCTAATTAGGGTTTGCTTAATAACTCCTTAGTAGGCGATTATGGCGATGCCTAAAGGCCCGGGCTCTACGCTATACTCCTCGCTCCTAAAGTCGCTGTGGGGTGTCGCTGCGATCCCTATCGCGAATACAGCTTCAAAAAGCAAAAGGTAAGTAACAATGTTTTATTATTGTAGTACAAGCATTATTGTTGAAACCAGAAATTGCTGGGCATATAAATTGCAAATACAATTTTTAAAAATGTTTATGGCAATAATGTTGTAGATAGATAGCAATTACTATAAGCAGGCTATCCTAATAAAATGATTAAACTGCAAATAGTGATTCTTCATTATCTTATAATGAGTTGTGAATTACAATAGCTGGTCCTACTACTAAAAGAACTGTGGTGTAACTCAATAAATTAAGATGCTGGCCTAGTTAAAAATATTTTTTAGTATAGTGGAACGAGGAAAAGAAAATTACATATATTTGCAACGTAAGTCAACAATATTCAAGGATAATAAAATTTCACTTATTATTGTATCAGACACTGGCAAGCAGAAAGGTATATTTATTTTATATGAATGAATTAGCTAGTGAATGAATAAGTAAAATGTGAAACCCGCTGATAGGACAAGACACCTAAACTATCGTCATTGCTGAGCGATATCAGTGGTATTAAAATCTTTGGCTTAAATAGTAAAGCTCCCGTCTATTGCCAAGCAACGCAATTCCTCGGACTGAACCTACAGTTCATCAAACCGAGATAGCAGGCATTCATGCAAATGAACGACCACAACGCCTGCGCATAGTTGCTTCAATAGTTTGGACAGTTTTGGTAAGAATATTTTGACTTTTGGTATGGACATAATTTTTATTAACAACCCTAAAAAAAATAATTACAGGTTGAAACAAGTTAACATTGACTTTTTTTCGCAAGATGGAAAGGCTAAAAACATAAAAAATGCGAACTTTAGTTCGTATGGGTGGATGTTAGGTGCCACCCAAAAAAGCACCCTGCTAAAGTTGAAGTTATACAGAAAAATCTATAAAATTTTTATAATTGACCTATAATTTCAAATTAAGACAGAACATTTTAACACTTTTCAAGATGGAAATATTACAAGAGACACCAAATTTTAAAGTAAAAAGATTTTTAAAATGTAACTTTGTGAGCTAAAAATATCAGAAACAATATAATATGACTAAAGAGGAAAAATATCTTGCAAGAATTATTTTTAAAAATAAAATCTATCAAGCTGATAAACAATCGTTTGAAGATTTATTTACAATTGTAATGCAAAGTGAAAATCCGAACTTTAGACAAATCAAACCACAAGGTAGTTTAGGTGATGGGAAATGTGATGGATTTAATAATGTAACAGGAGAATATTATCAAGTTTATGCACCTGAAGAGTTGAGTGGTAACGAATCAACAATGCTTTCAAAGATGAATGCTTCTATTTCTGGATTGATGACTTTTTGGCAAACAAAAGGTTTTTCGATTAAGAAATTTTATTATGTTGTAAAGGACGATTATAAAAATGTTTATGCATTGCTATATACAAATGCAAAAGTCATTGCAAAAAATTATAACATAGAATGTGAAGTTTTGACTAGTAAAAATCTTGAGGACACATTTTTAGATTTGCCGTATCCCCCTAAGATGGTACATATTGCGTATCAAGTTTAAGCTACTGAATTTT
>CAYZQX010000034.1:0-3408 GCA_964480615.1 uncultured Chitinophagales bacterium
TGGCTAGAACCTATTACAATAAAAGATTTCAGAGTTATTTAGCAAGCCCTAATTAAGTATCCCACCCGCCTTTTCTTTGGGGGAATTGAGGAATGATAATCCTGATTTTTAGAAGACTATTCCGAAAAATGGAAAAGATTATGTAAAATGTATGGTTATGAGTAATAAATTAGAAGTTAGGAGAAAACGTTTTGGAGTTGTACCTAAAAATAGAAATATCGCTTTGAAATAGAATTTTTTACACTGAATTGTAGCGCAGTGTCTTATATAATAAACTCTTTCAATTGACATACATGAAGAAAAGTACAGATATATGTCCAAGAGTAATTAAGAGAAAAATTGCATTAAAGTGCGCAAAGACGCCTGAAATTCGCGCTTATTACAACAGCTTTTACCTAAAATTCTTGGGTGTAGCTATAATGTTTAATTAATTGGACAAATTGGTGTTTGCCATCAAATTCATAGGTATAGAAGGAGCTGAAATCAAATGAAATATTTTAAATACCTGACATCGGCTGTCAAAATACATTACACTTTCTCAAATGTGTCTGATTCAAATCATGCTTTTATAGTATTGGACATTAAATGGCATGGATGACAGGATTGTGGCATAAAATTTAGTCATAAACTAAGTGGCAAAAGCTCATTTGGGCAATTTGTACTGTGATTTTGTTAAAAGTATTATATTTTTTAAATTATATTTCATTATGAAGAGTATTCGACTTCGAATTTTTTCGCAAAGGATGATAGATCCTTTTGTGGAGTTCAAAGGCAAGGAAACCCCTGAAGACTGGGGCTCTTTGGCTTCTAAAATTCCCTTGAGTCGTGGTAAGACTTATTTATCACGGGGCTTTAGGGCAATTAACCTCTACTGTTTTGTATTTATGTTATCCTTCTTTTTATCTGGGTTTGAGGCAATCGCTCAAGGATGTGTAGTTCCTGGGTGTGATCCTGTACCAAGTTATCAGGTATGTGATAATGGAAGTACTTCTTTCTCCTTATGTGCCCCTGCTGACGTTCTGAATGTCACTTGGTATAATGAGATGGGAGACATTGTAGGAGTTGGTAATTGTGTGGATGTAGGATCCTTTTCTCCTGGACTGGAGGATGGCACTGAGTGTTTTACTTTTGATGGGGTTGATAGCAATGGCTGTGATGCAGCTTCTTGTTGTCCTATCAATATAACCACTCAAGTATGTTGTCCACTTGAAGCTGTAGTGGCCTCAGATATCCAGTGCTTCGACAATGGGACACCACTCGATTCCTCTGATGATTTCTTTACTTTTAACTTAACAGTTTTTGGATCTGATGCAGGCGTATGGAATGCAAATGATCCGTTGGTTTCATCAGGAAATATTGGATTTGCTGAGCTTTTAGGGCCTTATCCTATAAGTTCTACAGTAGATCCTTTCGTTTTCGATGTGACCTATGGTACTGACCCAGCTTGTGTATTACAAGTAAGTGTTAATGTGCCACCTGTATGTTCAGGTCAGCCTTTTAATGACCTCGCATTAGTAAAAAAATTAGCCATTGATCAGGAGCCTTCAATAGCGCCTGGCGATGATGTAACTTTTACTATTCAAGTTATCAATCAAGGAACTTCGACAGCCTATAACATGGAAATCACTGATTATATCCCAAGTGGGTTAACACTCAATGATGCTGATTGGGTAGCTGTTGGAAGCTTAGCTACAAACACGATTGCTGGTCCTTTAGCGCCAGGCATGAGTGCCTTTGTAGATATCACCTTTACTGTTGATCCGAATGTTGCTCCTAATACCTCTATTGCTAACTGGGCTGAGATTAGTGAGTTTACGGATGCTACGGGTACACCATTGACTGACGTGGATTCTACTCCTGATGCTACTAACGGTGATCCGTTTGGTGGGGATAATGAAATCAATAATAATGGTGGTGATGAGGATGATAATGACTTGGCAATTATTAACATTTTGCCATTCGACTTAGCATTGAATAAAAAATTGGCTACTGGACAAAGTGCAAGTGTAGGCCCTGGTGACTTAGTAACTTTTACAATTACTGTATATAACCAAGGAGAGATTACTGCTACAAACATACAGATAACAGACTACATTCCTACTGGAATGACCTTAGCTGATGCTGATTGGACTGCTGCCGGAACTGATGCTACTGCAACCATAGCAGGACCATTAGCTGCTGGTACCTCCACTACTATTGACATCACATTGCAAGTTAATGCAGGTGTTGCGGCTAATACTGATCTCGTAAACTGGGCGGAGATAAGCGCTACTGAGGATGGTAATGGCAATCCTATCACGGATATAGATTCTACACCTGATGCCACTAATTCTGATAATTATGTTACTGATAATGATGTAACAGGAAATAGTACTATTGGCGGAGATGAAGATGATCATGATCCAGCACAAGTAAATGTATTGCCATTTGACCTAGCATTGAACAAATTGTTAGCTGCAGGGCAAAGTGCAAGTGTAGCTCCTGGCGACTTAGTTACATTTACTATTACAGTGTTTAATCAAGGTGCAATCACTGCTACTAATATAGAGATCACTGATTACATACCATCGGGTATGACATTAGCTGATGCTGACTGGACAGCTGCTGGAACTAATGCAACTATCCTATTAGCGGGACCTATAGCAGCTGGTGCATCAACCGCTGTTGATATCACTCTTCAAGTAGCTGCTACAGCAACTGCTAATACCGACCTAATTAACTGGGCTGAGATTAGTGCAACAGAAGATGGTAATGGCAATCCAATTACAGATATTGATTCAACACCAGACGCTAATAATACGGACAATTTTGTGACTGATAATGATACTGCTGGTAATGGTAGTTTAGGTGGTGATGAAGATGATCACGATCCAGCTCAAGTAAATGTGTTACCATTCGACCTAGCATTGAATAAAAAATTAGCTGCTGGCCAATCCTCAGGCGTTGCTCCTGGTGACCTAGTAACTTTTACAATCACTGTGTTTAACCAAGGGGAAATAGATGCTGCGAATATATTATTAACAGATTACATCCCATCAGGAATGACATTAGCTGATGCTGATTGGACTGCTGCGGGTACTACAGCTACATTAACATTAGCTGGTCCTCTAGCAGCTGGTACATCAACTACAGTTGATATCACTCTTCAAGTTAATCTTGGAGTAACGGCTAGTACTGATCTAGTGAACTGGGCAGAGATAACAAGTGCACAAGATACTAATGGAAATAGTGTTACTGATATAGATTCTACACCTAATAACGACCCAGCTGATGATAGCTTTGTTACTGATAATGATGTAACAGGTAATGGTACTTTAGGTGGTGATGAGGATGATCATGACCCAGCACAAGTTAATGTATTGCCATTTGACTTAGCATTGAATAAATTATTAGCAGCAGGACAAAGCG
>CAYZQX010000034.1:3508-12654 GCA_964480615.1 uncultured Chitinophagales bacterium
CAACCCTATTGCTGACATCGATTCTACTCCTGATGGAATGAATGATGATACTTTTACTACTGACAATGATACAGCTGGCAATGGAAACTTAGGTGGTGATGAAGATGATCATGACCCAGCACAAGTTAATGTATTGCCATTTGACTTAGCACTTAATAAAAAATTAGCTGCTGGCCAAAGTGCAGAAGTTGCTCCAGGTGACTTAGTTACATTTACAATAACAGTATTCAATCAAGGAGCTATTACCGCTACAAATATTCAAATCACTGACTACATACCATCAGGTATGACATTGGCTGATGCCGATTGGGCAGCTGCTGGCACAAATGCTACTGCCACAATCGCAGGACCGTTAGCTGCTGGTGCTTCTACTACCATTGACATCACTCTGCAAGTAAATGCAGATGTTGCTGCTAGTACTGACCTAGTAAACTATGCTGAAATTAGTGGTGCACAGGATGGTAATGGAAACATTGTTACTGATATTGATTCTACTCCTGATGGAATGAATGATGATAATTTTGTAACTGACAATGATGTGTCAGGCAACGGTAATTTAGGTGAAGATGAAGATGATAATGACTTAGCACAAGTTTCTATTTTAGGATTTGACTTGGCACTTAAAAAGGAATTGGCTTCTGGACAATCTTCTATGGTTGCACCTGGTGATTTAGTTACTTACACAATTACAGTAATGAACCAAGGCAGCATTGACGCTACACAAGTAGTTATAGGTGATTATATCCCTGCCGAAATGACATTAGCTGATGCTGATTGGACAGCTGGAAATCCTGCTACTTATACAATTAGCAGTTTAGCAGCTGGTGCAACTACTACAGTTGATATCACATTAATGCTAAACCCTAATTTATCTTTAACTACCCCGATAATTAATCTAGCTGAAATTCAGTCAGCAGCTGATGATAATGGAAATCCTATCACAGATATCGATTCTACTCCTAATTCGGATCCTGATGACGATAATTATTTAACCGATAATGATATGAGTGGTGATGGTTCTATGGGTGGTGATGAAGATGATCATGATCCAGCGTCTATTACTGTTAAGCCTTTTGACTTAGCATTAGTTAAGAAACTTGCGGATGGTCAAACAGCAAATGTTGCTCCTGGCTCATTAGTGACTTTCACAATTACTGTTAGTAACCAAGGTATGGTAGCTGCAGATAATATTTTAGTATCTGATTATATTCCTTCGAATATGACATTAGCGGATGCTGACTGGTCTGGCGCTAATCCTGCTACGATAACCCTTACTGATTTTGGTGCTGCGACATCACTTGCTCCTGGCGAATCTACAACCGTGGATATTACCCTTCAGCTTTCGACTACAGCAGCGGCAAATACAGAGATCGTAAACTGGGCTGAAATTACTTCATCTACTGATGGTAATGGTAATCCTGTTACAGATATTGACTCGACTCCTGATGGTAATCAAGCTAACGATAACTACAATACAGATAATAGTATTGCTGGTAATGGTATTGCTGGTGGTGATGAAGATGACCACGACCCTGCTTCAATCTATGTATTGCCATTTGACTTGGCATTGAAGAAAGAATTAGCAGCCGGTCAATCTGCAATGGTAGCCCCAGGGGACCAAGTAAATTACACAATTACTGTTGCAAATCAAGGTGCAGTGGATGCAACTAATATTGTTATTAGTGATTATATACCTTCTAATATGACACTTGTAAGTGCATCTTGGACTGCTGGCAACCCTGCAACCTATACAATACCTAGCTTAGCAGCTGGTGCTACAACTACTGTGAACATTATCCTTCAAGTGAATGGTACTGTTGCAGCTGGTTCTACAATCACTAACTGGGCGGAGATAAGTTCGGCTTCAGATGTTAATGGAAATACCATTACTGATATCGATTCTACTCCTAATAGTGATCAAGGTGATGATAATTATCTAACTGATAATGATATGTCAGGAAATGGATTAAGTGGTGGGGATGAAGATGATCATGACCCTGCTGAAATTCAAATTTTGCCGTTCGACTTAGCATTGAGAAAATTATTAGCTACAGGTCAAAGCAGTGATGTTGCTCCAGGTGATATTGTTACATTTACAATCACTGTGACTAATCAAGGTATGATAGCTGCTGATAATATTCAAGTAACTGATTATATACCTACAGGTATGTCATTAGCTGATGCCGATTGGTCAGGTGTTAATCCTGCAACAATTACCCTCACCAATTTTGGTGCTAATTCAAGTCTTGCTCCTGGTGAGAGTACTACTGTTGATATCTCTTTAGTAGTAAATGCAGATGCTTCAACATCTCAACCATTGGTTAACTGGGCTGAAATTAGTTCACAAACTGATGCTAATGGTAATGCTGTTACAGATATTGATTCTAACCCAGATCAAAATAATGATGATACATTCATTAATGATAATGATTTAAGTGGTGATGGTAAAGGCGGTGGTGACGAGGATGATCATGATCCAGCTCAAGTTGAAGTTAAAGTATTTGACCTAGCACTTGTAAAATCATTATCAACTGGTCAAGCTACAAATGTTCAACCTGGTTCATTCGTATCATACACAATTACTGTGTATAATCAAGGCGAAGTTGCTGCTGATAATATCAATGTCAGTGACTATATACCTGCTGGTCTAAATTTTGTTGCTGCAAGCAATCCTGGTTGGACTTTAGTAGGTTCTACTGCAAGTACAGTTCTTTCAGTAGCAGGTGGTGAACTTTTAGCAGGTGGTTTAGCTCCTAACTCATCAACATCCGTTGTATTGATACTACAAGTTAGCTCAACTGCTACCTCTGGTGCAACTGTGAATTTCGCTGAAATCTCAAGTGCTACAAATACAGAAGGCACACCAATTTCGGATACAGATTCAACACCTGATACCAATCCTGATAACGATGAATTTAATCCTGCTGACGACAACGTAATCGATGAAAGCGGTAATATAGCGGGTCAGGATGAAGATGACCACGATCCAGCAACAATCACAATAGGTATATTTGACCTTGCATTGAAGAAAATCCTTGCTCCTGGTCAACCTGGTACAGTTGCTCCTGGTGATGTAGTAGAATTTGTAATACGTGTTTATAATCAAGGTACTATTCCTGCTTATAATGTATTGGTTACTGATTACATCCCAACTGGTTTCTTATTGATGGATGCTGACTGGGATCCTATCTCAGCAAGTGCTGCTACTTATCAGATCAATGGGCCATTAAACCCTGGTGCCTCTTTAGCGATACCATTGACATTACAAGTACATCCTCAATATGCAAATATGGATTTAATCAATTTTGCTGAGATTAGTCATGCTGAAGATGTAAATGGTGGTGTTCCTACCGATATAGATTCAACACCTGATACTGATAATACCAATGACGCTGGCGGACAACCAAGTTCTCCTGCTGATAACTATATCTTAGGAAATGGTACAGGAAGTTTCAATGGCGCTGATGCAGCTACGGACGAAGATGATCACGATCCTGAATTTGTTCGCGTTGAAATATTTGACTTAGCGATGAATAAGACACTAAGTGCAGGTACTTCTTCAACAGTTTCACCTGGTGATTATGTGACTTTTGATATTAATATAACCAATCAAGGTAATGTAACTGCTACTAATATTCAAGTGGTTGATTATTTACCTGCTGGATTAACTTTAGCAGACACAGATTGGTTATTCAATGCAGCTACGAATAGTGCATACTACACGATGGCTGGGCCTCTAGCTCCTGGCGCAACTGCAACAGTTCAAATTACTGTGATGGTTGCTCCTAATGTTACTGCCTTATCATTGAATAACTTCGCTGAGATTACAAGTGCTGATGATCAAAATGGTGATCCAAGAGAAGATGTTGATTCAGATGCTGACTCGAATCCTAATAATGATGGTCCAATTACTGATGATAGCATTACCAATGCAAATGGTGATGAAGATGATCATGATATTGCTACCCTTACAATTGAAAGATTCGACCTTGCATTGCTCAAGACTTTAGCTCCTGGTCAGCCAAATGTTGTACAACAAGGTGATCTAGTTGATTTCCAAATCACTGTTTTGAATCAAGGTAATGTTACTGCTTATAATATTCAATTAACGGATTATATCCCATCAGGATTTGTATTAGCGGATGCCGATTGGTCGAGTGCTGGTAGTTTAGCTACTTATACTTTAGCAGGTCCATTAGCGCCTAATGCAAATACTACAGTGTTAATTACCCTTCAAGTTCAAGCATCAGCAGCTACTGGTAATTATACCAACTTTGCTGAGATTAGCCAAGCAGGTGATAGTGAAGGTCCTCGTAATGATGTGGATTCAACTCCTGATCAATCGAATACTGACAATACCTGGAATGATGTGGTTGATAATTCTAATGGAGATGAAGATGATCATGACCCAGCAGATGTATTAGTTACCCCTGCCGATATTTTTGACCTTGCATTGCGCAAGACGCTAGCTGGCGGTCAAGCTTCTACAGTTGCTCCTGGTGATTTAGTTACTTTTGCTATTAGCATATTTAACCAAGGTACACTGGATGCTCAAGACATTAGAATTATAGATTATATTCCTACTGGAATGATTCTAGCTGATTCGGACTGGTTACCAGGTTCTTTACCTAATACAGCAGTTTATACCTATACTGGTCCTCTAACTCCTGGCAATGAAGCTTCTGTAAATATTACTTTACAAGTAAGTCCTAGCTTTGAATCTGGTGATCTAGTTAACTTCGCCGAGATTTCTTACGCCGAAGGTCCTGATGGAACAGCACAAACTGATATCGATTCAACACCTGATAGCAACATAACCAATGATAATTATCAACCTACAGAAGATAATCAGATATATGGTGGTGGTTCTGCTGAAGGAGAAGATGAGGACGATCATGATCCAGCTACAATAAGCGTAGAACAATTCGATTTAACAATGGTAAAATCTTTAGCTCCTGGACAAAGTTCCTCAGTAGCTGTAGGACAAGTTGTGAATTATGTTCTTACTGTTTATAACCAAGGTAGCATCGTAGCTACTAACGTTGAGGTAGTCGATTACATTCCTGCTGGAATGAGTCTAGCTACTGGAAGCGATTGGACGATGGGTGCTGATGGTAATGCATACAATGTATTAGCAGGACCTATTAACCCAGGTGCTAGTGCTACAATTCAAATTGCTCTAGTAGTAGGATCAACTGCTACTCCTGGTGATTTAACCAACTTTGCTGAGATACAAAGTGCCTTAGATGAAGATGGAAATGAAGTTACTGATGTGGATTCCACTCCTGATTCAAATGAGAACAACGATGGTCCAGTTATAGATGATTCTACTGATGATACTGATGAAGATGAAGATGACCATGATCTTGCTACTGTTACATTGCCAAATGTGGACTTAGCATTAATCAAGACTTTAGCAATAGGTCAACCTTCTACTGTTGCTCCTGGTGACGATGTTACTTTCACAATAACAGTATTTAACCAAGGAAATATCACAGTTCAAGATATTGAAGTAACTGATTATATCCCTGCTGGCTTAATCTTAAATGATAGTGACTGGTCGCAATCTGGTAGCCTTGCTACTACGACTTTACCAGGAACATTAGCAGCAGGTGCTCAAACAGTTGTTGACATTACATTTACTGTAAGTGCAACTACGGATGCTTCAATTGTCAACTGGGCTGAAATATCTGCTTTGTCAGATCTTAATAACCTACCATTGACTGATACAGATTCTACCCCTGACCAAGATGCTGATAATGACTATTACGTACCTGGTACTGGTGATAATGTTACAGATAATACCAATGGTGATGAAGATGATCATGATCCAGCAACAATTGTTGTTGATGCTGTAATTATTGATTTAAGCTTAACCAAAGATGTGGATCAGAATGTTGTAATGATTGGGGACGAAGTTACATTTACAATAACTGTAAGTAATGCAGGTCCTGATACAGCAACTAATCTAGTAGTAGCTGATAACTTACCTGATGGATTATCTTATGTGTCTTCTTCGGCTGATCAAGGCTATTATAACAATAATACTGGTTTATGGGTTGTAGGTACAGTTGCTAGCGGTGGCTCTAAGTCTTTAGATATTACTGTAGAGGTAACTGGTGCCGGTCCTTATACTAACGTTGCTCAAGTACAATCTGTTGATCAACCAACTGATCCTGATTCTACTCCTGGAAATGGTGATGAAGATGAAGATGATCAAGATGATGAAACTGTTCAAGGTACGCCTAATACTGTTGACCTAGAGTTAACTAAGGTTGTAAATACTACAATCGTTAACTTAGGCGATGTTATCACTTATACAATCAATGTTTCTAACAGTGGACCTGCTGACGCTACAGGTGTAAGTGTATATGATATGTTACCTGCTGGATTAACTTATGTAGGTTCTACTGGTAATTATAACCCAGCGACTGGTATCTGGTTTATCGGTGACTTAGCAAGTGGTGCTACCACTTCACTTGATATTCAAGCTACTGTAACTTCAATTTCTGGTGCTATTGTTAATATAGCTGAAATCGAAACAGTTGATCAAGAAGATGTCGATAGCACACCTGGTGATAACAATGGTGATCCTAATGTGGATGATCAAGATGATGAAGATGATGCAGTAATATATCCTCACCAACCACAAATTGACTTAGAACTCACTAAAGTGGTAAATGATGATGTTGTATCATTAGGTGACCAAATTACCTATACATTGACAATCATAAACAAAGGTCCTGATGCAGCTACTGGTGTTACTGTACTCGATAACTTACCTGCGGGTCTTACTTATGTAGATTCTGACGGTAACTATAACCCAGCTACTGGAATTTGGTTCGTTGGTAATTTAGCGGTTAATGCTTCAGCTTCTTTGGATATCGTTGCTACTGTAAGTAGTATCAGCGGAGCCATCGTAAATATTGCTGAAATTGAGTCAGCTAATGAGCCTGATACGGACAGTACGCCTAGTGACAATAATGGCAATCCAAATGTGGATGATTATGATGATGAGGACGATGCGCCTATTTATCCATACCAACCATCCATTGACCTTGAGTTGTCTAAGGTAGTGAATGTTTCGACTGTTGCTGTAGGTGATGTAATTACATACACTATTACAGTTACAAATGATGGTCCTGACCACGCTACAGGTGTTACTGTATATGACATGCTTCCAGGAAATTTACTTTATGTAAATTCTGATGGTGATTATAACCCAGCTACAGGATTATGGTACATTGGTGACCTTGATAATGGCGCTTCAACTTCATTGAATCTTCAAGCCCAAGTATTGAGCATTGCTGGTCCAGTGGTTAATATCGCTGAAATCGAAAATGCCAATGAGCCTGATGTAGATAGTACGCCTGGTGATAATAATGGAAATCCAAACGTAGATGATTATGACGATGAGGACGATGCACCTATTTATCCAGCTGCTGATCCAATCGTAGATCTTGACTTAACTAAATCTGTAAATGCTACAACAGTAGGCGTAGGTGACATCATTACCTATACAATTACAGTTTCTAACCAAGGTCCTGATGATGCTACTGGTGTAAGTGTATATGATATGTTGCCTGCAGGATTGAATTATGTAGGTTCTGATGGATCATATAATCCTACTACTGGAATTTGGTACATCGGTGATTTAGATGCTAATGGATCTGTAAGTTTGGATATCGATGCTCAGGTTATGAGTATTAGCGGTCCTATCGTAAACATCGCTGAAATTGAAACAGTTGACCAAGATGATACAGATAGCACTCCAGGTGATAATAATGGAAGTCCTAACGTGGATGACTACGATGATGAGGATGATGCAGTAATTTATCCTGAAGCAGCACCAGTTATTGACCTAGACTTGACTAAGAGTGTTAATGCCAGCTTGGTGAATGTAGGTGATGTAATCACTTATACTATCTCAGTGGTTAATCTTGGGCCTTCACCAGCTACTGGTGTTACTGTGAAAGATTTACTACCTGCTGGATTAGCTTATGTGTTTACGAATGGTAACTACAATAATACTACAGGTATATGGACAATCGGTAACCTTGCCGTTAACCAGTCTATTTCAATTGATATACAAGCTGAAGTAATGGCAATCAGTGGTCCTATCGTTAATATCGCTGAAATCGAATCAGCTAATGAACAAGATATCGATAGCACACCTGGTGATAACAACGGAAGCCCTATTGTCGATGATTATGATGATGAAGATGATGCGGTGATTAATCCTGCACCTATTCCTTGTCCTGGTAATCCTTATCAATGTGATGATATTGCGATATGTACCGATCCTATGACGTCTATAGTTATATGTCCTATGGAATATTGTGATGCAATACCTGCTGGTTCTCAAGTGCTTTCAGCAGAGTCTATGTATCATTGTTCTATCCTTATCAATGGTGCTTGTGTGACTTATACTCCAGTACCGGGTATGGAATTAGTAGGTGTTGACTATGTAGATATTATCGTTGAAGATGAGAATGGCTGTCAATACAATTTATATGTTGATGTAACCATCGGATGTAATGATGATCCTATCGCTAATAATGATCAGGTGAACACAAATTGTGCAGCGCCTATAACTATTAGTGTATTGACTAATGACACGGATTCTGATGGCGATCAATTGATTATATGTGGTATTACTCAACCTGCTAATGGTACTGCTGGTATGAATGGTAGCAATATCATTTTCACACCTGCTAATGGTTTCTCAGGTACTACTTCATTCACTTACACCGTATGTGATGGTAATGGTGGATCAGATGTAGCTACTGTAACTGTTACGGTAGGTGATTGTAATCATCCTCCTGTGGGAACTAATGACAATACTTCAAGTAATGGTACTCCAACTACTATTTGTGTATTGAGCAATGATAATGATCCTGATGCTGATGCATTGCATATATGTGGTTACACACAACCTAATACAGGTGGTACAGTAACTCAGAATGGCAACTGCTTAGTATTTACACCTACACCAGGTTATGAAGGAAATGTATGCTTCACTTACAATGTATGTGATGAGGAGAATTTATCTGACACTGCTACGGTATGTGTGAATGTAGATATTCCTAACCATCCTCCTGTGGGAACTAATGACAATACTTCAAGTAATGGTACTCCAACTACTA
>CAYZQX010000034.1:12754-18715 GCA_964480615.1 uncultured Chitinophagales bacterium
ACCTAATACAGGTGGTACAGTAACTCAGAATGGCAACTGCTTAGTATTTACACCTGCACCAGGTTATGAAGGAAATGTATGTTTCACTTACAATGTATGTGATGAGGAGAATTTATCTGATACTGCTACGGTATGTGTGAATGTAGATATTCCTAATAATCCTCCTATAGCTGTTAATGATAATGGTGTTAGTGATGGATCTCCAATTACAATTTGTGCACTATCTAATGATAGTGATCCTGATGGTGATATGTTGAGTATATGTGGATTTACGCAGCCAGCTAATGGAACAGTGACTCAGAATGGTAATTGCTTTGTGATTACACCAGCTCCTGGATTTGAAGGTCAATTGTGCTTTAACTATACTATTTGTGATGGTAACGGTGGTACTGATACTGCACAAGTATGTGTTTTAGTTGAAGCTTGTGAGAATCCAACTATGTTTGAGTGTACTACTGCTATGACACCTATCATTATATGCCCAGAGTTCTGTAGATTGGAATCACCATATACAATTGTGGAAGCAACAACAACCTACAATTGTAGTGTTAGTTTAGTAGGCGATAATTGTATTAGATTTATTCCTTTGCCTGCATTTACTGGCACTGCTACTATCCAGGTAGAAGCTTGTGATAGTGATGAGTGTGATCATATTGAAATTGAAGTTCAAGTAGGTAACTGTGGTGGTAATAATCCTCCTATAGCAGTTGATAATACTTATACAGCTACTGGTCCTGCTCCTATTACGCTTAATGTATTAGGAAATGATTCAGATCCTGATAGTGATCCATTGACAATATGTGGTCATACGTTACCTTCTTCTGGTAGCTTGGTTCAAACTGGAAGCACATTCTCTTATACTCCAGCAGCTGGATATGTAGGAACTGTTACATTTACATACACAATATGTGATGGCAATGGCGGTACTGATACTGCAACTGTTATAATTAATGTAAATAACCCAACGGCTTGTCAAGCTCAGGATATTTATACTTGTGCATTGCCAATGGTACCTAAGATTGTATGTGTTGAATTCTGTAATAGCGCATTGCAAATTACTGATTTGTCCACAGTTTATAACTGTAGCCTTACTCAAACAAGTCCTACTTGTTTCAGATTCTTGTCTCTACCAGCTTTTGTTGGTGTAGCTGAAGTTGTGGTTACTGGTTGCGTAAATGGTCAATGTGAAGAGTTGAGTGTGTTCTTCGATGTTAATTCTAGTTGTACTGGTGGTCAAGAAACTGGTGGTATCCAATTACAATCTACTGAAGAAGGTACATTTAAGTCTGATTGTGATGTGTTGATTCCTAATGCATTCTCGCCAAATAAAGATGGTTTGAATGATATTTTCGATATCAAACCTATAGTTGAATGTTATGGAGATGTTCCTGCAACTATGGAAATCTACAACCAGTATGGCCAGTTAATTTCAACTGTTAATGATAACTTATCAGTGTTAACTTGGAATGGTAAGAATTATCAAAATTCAGAAGTTAGAGAAGGTACTTATTACTATATCCTCAATGTTCAAACAACTCAAGGTGAGATTGTGAGAAAAGGATTTATTGAGGTGAGAAAATAATGGTTGATTAACCATATAATTTAGATCAAGCCCTGCAGCGAAAGTTGCAGGGCTTTTTTTTTGTCCTAAATTCTATAATGAACGTTATTCGTTGTACCTATCCTTTTGTCAACTGCGAGTCTTGGCTATTAATTAGTTTATATATAGCTTTTAATCAACAAAATGAACATAAAAAATTGGGCGATGCCTACGGCCCGGGCTATTCGTTCCTATCTTTTAGGAGGCTTGTGCATTACAATCTCTAATCTTATTTTATCCTACTAATAATTTGTACAATCATTAAAACGCATCTAAAGAATAGGCCTCCTAAAAGGATATCCACTGCTATCCCTATCGCTTGAACAAGACTTTGGATAATGGACACTGGACATTGGACACTAGACTTAGTGTAGTTGCTGCAATTAGATTCAGGATCGTAAATCGGGTATCGTAAATCGTTAAAAAGCGATAGGGATAGGAGGGGTTTGTACTGGGCTGGCAGGCTTTCAGTTGCTGTGAATATAAAATGCCGAAAGCCTGCCAGCCCAGTACCGAAGCGTCAGCCTAGCCCCGTATAGCCCGGGCCGGAGGCATCGCCATAAAAAGATAAATTACCTATAGGATGTGTGATCATTGAGTTTATCGCTATTGAGTGTTTTTTTATAGCTGGTAGATTTGATCTTTTGCATTTTGATTAATGTTATATAAAAGTAAAGCGGGAAGATAGGAGTCTTAGTTTTAGCTAGTAATGTCCCAGTCAAAATTAGGATATAATAATTCTGCAATATAATTCTATTGATCTGAGATTTATACTTTGGTTGGTTGTGATACTTAGCAACGCACCTATTTATACACTAAAAATTTTTGAAAGTAAAATATTTATAAATTTTGTGGCTTAGATACTGTCCACTTTTTCAAAAAATGACGTCTATGGAATAAGGTTTTGAAATTTGAAAGTCAAGAAACAAGATTTTGGTATTTGGGTATTTCAGCCAAATTATCTAAATTTTTGGACAATATGTTGTTATTTTGATTAAAAAATTAATATTTTGAGTAAATTTATTGCCAAGTCTTCAAATAAGATTGGCGTTGAATTTTTTTATTTGCTAAAAATCAACAAATAATGACATTTCTTGTCTGAGATTTTAATTTTGGTTCAGGTTTTGTGAAAATGGGTAGGTTATCTTTGTAAAAATTTTTAATATAATATATGAGTAAGTTTTACCGGTTTGTATTTATATTTTTAATCAATAGTTTCTTGTTGCTCAGTGCGCAAGATTGCATTTGTACGCAGGAATATGCGCCTGTATGTGCAAGTGGAGTCACATACTCCAATGCTTGTGCTGCTGAATGTGATGGACTATTTGATTATGTTTTAGGTGAGTGTCTTGTAGATCCCTGTGACTGCCCAGTATCTGGTGAGCCAGTATGTCAAGGTAATACAATATGGCCCAATGCTTGCTTTGCTGAATGCCAAGGCATCACGGATTATGCACCATGTACTACGGGTTGTGTATGCCCTGATGTATATGAACCTGTATGCATGGATGGATTTACATTTTTCAATGCATGTGAGGCCGAATGTTTAGGCATTGTGAATTATACGGCAGGTGAATGTGTATCCACATCTTTTACTTGTGAGGTAGTCGCTTTTGATACGCCAGTCGTACAATCATTAGTTTCAACAATAGATTGTTCAGCTTGTGGATGGAATCTCTCACAATATTGTGACGGTAGCAATATAATTTATGGATTGCGGACCTCGGCACTTATTTCACCTGATGGTACCACCACGGTATGTTCGGAATTAATGCTTACCAGCTATTATGATGTCAATGGAGTTTTAATTTGTGATGAAGGTGGATTAGATGCCGCTAGTTGTGGTACTTCTTTAAGTACTGGAGAACTAGTATTTGTCCAAGATCTATTTGATTGCAATATGTTATATACCACAACGGTTGATGACTGTTTATGTCCTGAAATTTATGAACCTGTATGTGCTAATGGTATGACATATAGTAATGCTTGCCAAGCTGAGTGTCAAGGAATATACATCTATGATGCTGGGGAATGTAATCCAAGTGTTTATACTTGTGAATTAGTTTCATTAGATTCTCCTGTGGTTCAAACATTGGTTTCGGCTATTGATTGCACTACTTGTGGATGGAATCTTGCTCAATATTGTGATGGGACTAATATTATTTTTGGATTGGTTCCAAGTGATTTGACAATGCCTGATGGTACGATCACTGCTTGTTCCGATATGATATCCAGTTATTATGATGCCAATGGCGTATTAATATGTGAAGAAGGTGGTATCGCAGGATTAAGCTGTGGCAATCTTTTAAACACAAGCGAACTCGTGTATGTTCAGTACTTATTTGATTGTAGTTTGTTTTATAATACCATTGTAGAAGATTGTATTTGTCCTGCAGATTATGCCCCTGTATGTGCTGATGGAATAACCTATAGCAATGCTTGTGAGGCAGCTTGTTTTAATGCTACCGCTTATACGGATGGAGCATGCCCATCAGTAGCAATCCAATGTCAACCTTTAGCAGGTATTGATTTTGGACCTTGTCCGCTTGTATTGGGCTACGGGTTATGGGCTACTTCTTGTGTTGAAATATTTGGCTGTGAAGCTATGAATAACGGTGTTGACTTCAGTAGCAGCCTATTTGAGACGATGGAAAGCTGTAATGCTTGCGTTAATACTAATACGAATAATACTGTTTTTTATACTATATGTGCAGGAGAATCAATTGTTATAGGACTTGATGGTATGATGGGAAATGCTGTGCCTTCTTGGTCTCCTTCAACCGATTTAGTATGTGCTAACAATTGCTTTAGTGCTACAGTGACTCCTGCGACTACAACCTTATATACACTCAGTGTATTCACAACCATTGGGATGACTACAGATGTATATAACTATCAAGTAATAGTGGATCAAAATTGTAATACTGGTTGTGTATGCGATCAAGTATATGCACCTGTATGTGCTGGAGGCATTAATTACAATAATGCCTGTGAGGCAACTTGTGCTGGTTATACCGATTATATAGATGGTACTTGCCCTACAAGTTGTTCTGTATGTAATGTTGCAGATCCCTTAACTGAGTTGAGCTGGCTTTCAAATTATATGAATACAAGCTGTAGCACTACAATAACAGCATTGACGCATACGAATGGTCAAAGCTATTTTTATGTCAACGGAGGGTTCCCTTGCTTAGATGTTCCTTCTTATGTTTTTGATTGCGAGGGAAATCAAGTTTGTGGATTTGGTGGATTGATGGTATGGCCTGATAATGATCCTATTTGTGAGAATTTATGGAATGGTGTTGTTTGTCAAGAGGTAATATGGTCGCATACAGTATGTATGTGCCCTGATATGTACGCACCGGTATGCGCCAATGGAGTTACCTATTCAAATTCTTGCGAGGCAGATTGTAATGGTATTATAGGATATACCGAAGGTGAATGTGGAGCAACGGCTTCTTGTTTCCCTAATACAAATGTGTGTGGGGTACAAGACCCATATACTTCACTTAGCTGGTTGCAAGATGCCATTCAATTTAATCTAGCATCTTGCTTGAATCAAGTAGTTGCAGGTGAGTATAATGGTCAAACATATTATTATTTTAGCGGAGGTGATTGTACTGATAACCCTGGCCCATATTTAGCAGATGCTGGATTCCCAGTATATGACTGTAATGGTAATTGGGTTTGTAGCTATGGATACTATACGCCTGATCCAAGTGGTTATTGTTCTTTTGGTTTAGCTGATTTGACTAATCAACAAATAATATGGACATCCGAATGTTATTATAATTCCAATCCTACAACGCCTTGCGGCTGCCCTGTAGATGGCGAGCCAGTATGTGTAGGTGATATTGCCTATCCAAATGCTTGTGTTGCAGATTGTATGGGTATAACTGGTTATAGCCCTTGTAATGATGGCGGAACTGGATGTGATTGTCCTATGGACTTTGCACCCGTATGTGCAGGCGGTGTTGATTATATCAATGCTTGTTTTGCACAGTGTGAAGGTGTAACAGATTATACAGTCGGACCATGTGTCCCTACGACACCATGCGGTTGCCCTGTAGATGGTGAGCCAGTATGTGTAGGTGATATTGCCTATCCAAATGCTTGTGTTGCAGATTGTATGGGTATAACAGGTTATAGCGCTTGTAATGGTGGTGGAACTGACTGTATCTGTCCAGCCGATTTTGCTCCTGTATGTGCTAATGGTGTTACCTATTCTAATTCTTGCGAGGCAGATTGTAATGGTGTCATTGGTTATACCGAGGGTGCTTGTGGTTCTTCTGCTTCTTCTTGCTTTCCTAATACAAATGTGTGTGGGGTACAAGACCCATATACTTCACTTAGCTGGTTGC
>CAYZQX010000035.1:0-5862 GCA_964480615.1 uncultured Chitinophagales bacterium
AACTACATAAAGTCTAGCATCCAGTGTCTAGTTTCCAGAGTCTAGTTAAAGCAACTACACTAAGTCTAGCCTCTATTATCTAGTGTCCAGTGTCCAGTTACAGCGATAGGTAAGTCCCCCCAAAACCTATTCAGTTTTTCTCCACCGTGTGGTACAGTTATTGGTGTTTTTTGGGCACTGTCATTTTGATGCGGGATGGTTTAGTCTCGACCGCTGACTCCCTCCTTTACTAAGGTGATAACTAGGGCTTGCTAAATAACTCTGAAAGCTTTTATTGTTATAGGCTTTAGCTATTATTAGTGCAATGGATATTCGCACAATTTTATTGCTTTACGTAAAAAACTTGCATCCTAATTATAAAATGTCTTCTTATGGAAATTGCTCCTTCAAGTTGTATTCGCGATAGGGATCGCAGCGGTTACCCCACAGCGACGCAGGAGCGAGGAGTATAAGCGAAGAGCCCGGGCCGCAGGCATCGCCATAATCGCATACTTATGAGTTATTTAGCAAGCCTTCAATTAGGCATAATACCTATTGATGTGTCTAAGGAGTATTACTCTGTCTCCAATGTCTCCTTAGTCCATTTATTCGTTCAAAAAAACAATACTATGTAATAGACTTACACCCATCTCTATTACACAATCCCTAATTGTATTGTGTATCAAAATTTATGATCTGCCAGCCTTCTTATTATATTATTCCACGATTTTTTAATCTCCAATTTTTACAAATCGGTAGGCATAATTTTTTCCATCTAATTGCAATATCATCTTGTATATCCCTGCTGACCATTCCTTAGTGGATAGTTGCTGAATACCTTGATTGGAAATTTCAGGGCTTTGGGATATTAATTGTCCTAGGCTGTTATATACGCTGTAGCTGTAGCGATTATATGAATCCATGCTGATCCATAAAATATCTTGTACTGGATTGGGATAGATTGCTACATGTGCAGGCAAGTCGCTAATTCCTGTATAATTGAAATTAATCGCATTGGACTCATTTCTACATCCATTAGCATCTGTAATGATCGCTGTGTATATTCCATCTTGCTCAGGGACATAAAAATTAGAAGCTGAAGACACTATAGGCAATCCATCTAATTGCCATTCATACATCTCAAATCCCGTTGTGGCTACAAGCTGCTGTCCATTAATCGTTATACCTACTTGTGGCAATGGATATACAGTTATAGGTACAGTTGCATTACCTATTCCACACATATCGTCAGTAACTTCTACACTATAAATGATATCTTCTTGTGGACTAGCGGTGGGGTTAGGGCAATCCGTACAACTCAATCCTGTAGCGGGTGTCCAATCATAATACACACCACCAGTTGCAGTTATTTGAACCTGTTCTCCTTCGCATATAGTGGTGGCCGATGAAGTGGCAATCGCAGTAAGCGTGATAGGATCACAACCAGGTGTAATTAGGATGCAGTAGTCCTCTACCTCTCCATAGGTCAAGTCTTCACATACAGCATTTACATTTTCAAAATAACTCATATTAACTCTCATACGTGTTACTCCTATTGCCGCATTACTTGGTATTTCAATTTCAGATTGTATATTCGCTTGTACGGATTCAGTAGTCAGCAATAACTCATTCCCACTAAATATTCCATCTTGATTCAGATCGATCCATACCCTAAATACTTCGTCGAAAGTAAAGAATCCGAATTCTGGTGTTAAGCTAATTGTATAGGTCTCACCAGCAGCTAGACTTGTGGTTTCATCAGCAACTAGTTCATATCCAGTCATTGAGCTCTCTGAGGTATAATTAATATCTTGTAGTTGTACCAAACCTATCCATTCTTCACTATTATTTTCTGATACAACTTCACAATAGGGTAGGTCCACACATGCACCACAACCAAGTGTCACAAAAGTTATGGAGTTGCTCCAATCACTTGTTGTGCCATTGTTACAATTAGTTTGAAGCTGTACTTCATAGCTTGTACAATCATTTAATGGTTGCAGGGAATAAGCACCTAGTGGCTGATCAGTAATTGTAGTCCAAGCCCCACCACTTATAGGTCTAAAACGAATGTTATAACTTATAGCTGCAAACACTCCATCCCAGTTTAACACCGAAGTGCCAATCACAGAAGTATTAGCTGTAATATTCGCTGGTGGGACACAGCAGCCATCGGTGGCAAATTCAAAATCAGTGTAATTCGTATTGATGGTATCACATACACTTTGTACTTGTAGGGTATAGTTAGTACAGCCTGTTAGAAAGTCAAAGGACAATGCATTCGACGCAACAGTTCCAGTGGCAATCTCCACACCTGACTGCAATAGAATATAATTAAATCCAAGCACGGGATTAAAGGTATTCCAGGAGATATTGGCATTGGTATCTGTGATGTTATCAGCAGTGAAATTATAGGCGGGGCTGCAACCACCTACTGAACATTCAGCTAGCAATAAATTAAGGCTATTAAATGAATTGACCCTTCCACCTGTTAATATTTCTCCATTTAGTGAAGGAACAGGATCAACTCCTTCCAATATATATCCTTTCACAAGTAATGCAGCTTGTGCCGGGTCAGTCAGTGCGGATTCCATTAAGGAGGTGCAAGGTGCTGAATACAATAATGCCACCATGCCTGCTACTAAAGGACTTGCAAAGGAAGTTCCGCTAGTTGTGGTGTATAGACCTCCAAATCCATTATTCGTTGTATATACATCCTCGCCTGGGGCTGCCACATCAATAGTTGTAGCCCCATATCCTGAAAAATTACGAGCATCAGAATGATCAGTTGCGGTCACGGATATTAAATAATCACTTGTACATGCTGTAGGAATATCTCCTACTGCATCCACATTGAGATTAGAATTAGTCGTAGCACCACAGCTTATTATACCTGCCTCTCCAAGTGTATTATAGAAGTCACACCATAGCGGTTCCTCGGAAGCTGGCGTACCATCAAGCCCCCATGAGGTATTAGTAGCCACCACAAAAGCTCCTTCTTCACCGCCTGTCTCATTAAATAACAATCTGAATCCCAGTGCATAATCGTAAGAAGCGATGGCAGAGGCAGCATCCGTACTGCCATTTACTACCATCATTATTTTCACATTCCAGTTCACCCCAGAACAACCTGTTGCATTATTACCTACAGCACCTACCATGCCGCACACATTTACACCATGAGATCCATTATCCACATTTTCATTATTAGCTCCCTCATTCCATCCATAGTAATCATCCACATAACCATTGCCATCATCATCTATATTATTATCAGGAATTTCAGCTGCATTAGTCCATATATTATCCATTAGATCAGGGTGTGTCAGGGCAGTACCATCATCAACCACACATACAACTATTTCGTGACCTGTGGTTGTAGTCCCGCCAGTGGTAATATCCCAAGCCAGCTCTGAATCTATATCGGAATCAGGCGTACCGCCATTGCCTCCGAGGTTCTTATGCCACCACTGCTGATTAAAGTTTGCATCATTGGGATTGGTATCTCTATTCTTTACCAAGTGATTTTTTTGGGCATCAATAACTCCGTGTATCCTATAAAGTGCGCGTATCATTTGATCCACATCCGCTTTTGAGGGGTCAAAACACAACTGGAAAATATTTGTGTGTTTTGAAATTTGCTTGATTAATCCCAGCTCAGGCAAGTAGGGATAGGTATTAGAAAAATCTCTTATCAGATTTTCTATATGCTCGTCTTGTACAAGCCTTACCAACACTTGATCTTGCCTATAATTTATCTGTGCTGCCAGATTCCAAAAATTAATTAGCAAAACAACTAAAATGGAGAGATTTTTCATTGAATGGTTTTTTGTAGCATCACCATGCCTTACAGTGATGCTACAAAGCTAAAAAAACTTTTTCTAATGATAGGCTACTTAATTATTATGAAGTTTCCTTTTTGCTTTTTAGCTAAGGTTATGCCGTCCTCTATAATATTGTAACCCGCCTCAAATACATAAGTTGCAATACCTGATTCTTCGCCATTTAATAGGCCATTCCATCCAGCATTCACATCAATGGTGGAAAAAATTTGTTTGCCCCATCTATCATATATATTGAGGTGATAGTTTAGTACTTCACAGTTCATAATGACTGGTTTGAATTGGTCATTTAACCCATCACCATTTGGACTGAATGCCGATGGAAAAACAAAATAACAATCCTCAGGTTTTGCTTCAAAGCCTGCGGTAATCGTTCCATTTCCTGTGCCCGATAATTGAAGGAGTGTATTCAATAAGTTTCCATTTTGATCAAAGCCATCAATGACCCATCCTGCAAATACTTGTTCGCTACTGGGAATTGCTTCTATTTCTATGGATTGCCCATAAGTAATAGGTATGGTAGCTGATCCATCCGTATCCACTACCCCGTTAATAATTACATATCCTAAATTAGGATCATATACCAAGGTAACTTCATAAGACTCAGGTACGAATATGGCAGTAATAGTGTCCACCGCAGTTATAGAGGTGGATACAATAGAGGCATTCATATCAGGTGATAAGCTGTGATTGCTAAGCTCCCAGTGGTCGAATACATAACCAGTAAGTGGCTGGGCTTCCAATTCTATTAAAGTATTAGCCGCAAAAACATTGCTGTATGGTAAGCTGGATAACTCAGTGCCATCTAAAATAATATTTCCATAGGAAGGGTCATTAACATCAAATACTACTTGAACCTGATTATTGAGCTGTGCTATTAGGTCGATATTTGATGGTCCTATATTGAAATTAATACTAGTACTCGTAGTATTACTAAGTGCTACACCCGCAACATCCCAATTGACAAATGAAAAGCCGTTCTCAGGAAGTATTGATATACTCACAGTTTCTCCAATGAACAAGGTGTCGATAAAAGGAAAGCTGCTAATATTTTGGCCATTATACACGATGGTGCCACTTCCACTGGGATCTACTGCTATAGTCAAAAGATACCCTTGGTAAAAATGCGCAATAAGACTATCCCCATCAGTTGGTATTATGTTTAGGATTGGGTCAGTGTCATTAGGGATGGGCGTTCCATCGACAAAAGACCAATGGTGGAAGAGCATCAAGCCATTGTTATTTTGCGCTTCAAATTGCATTTCCTCATTTTCAGGGACTGAATCAGTCCAGAATCCATTAACAACTGTAGTGCCATCAATGACTACTTCTCCTAGCTGGTCAGGAACTACTAGTAGCGTAAAATTGATCAGATCAGCTATATAAAATGCCTCTACAGTCATATTGCCTGTAAATAAAAAACTTGTAGAATCTTCTTCTAATATGGTTTCCACCCCATTTTGATCGGTAATAAGCCAGTAATCAAAAGTATAGCCATCTTCAGGGTCTGCTTCAATAATCATATTGACCCCTCCAAAATATTCATAGGTTATAGGAGGAATAACATTTTCGCCGTTCAGTAAAATCGAGCCTGATCCTGGCTCTGCTATTTCAAGGGTCAAATTCGTAGGTGGTTCCACATCATAACAGTCCACAATACCCGTATCGATGGTCTCGTCACAACGCGCTAAAATGAAATCTCTCACATTCTGTACATTGCTTTGCCATTCACCTACTGTACCTCCCCATCTTGCACAATGGCGTGTCATCTCAGGGGCTATCTCCGCAACCATGTTATCCAAAAAAGCAACCATGTACTGGCAACTAAAATAGTTGTTCAATAAGTAAGCATATCTATTGACATAGAGGTCAGCAAATTCCTGATTTTCCATCAAACTATTAAACATATCCAAATGCATTTCAGGATCGCTGATTTGTGGCAGTTGCACATCACAGGGATCGGCATTAGCAGATTGATCGGGTATTCCTGTGAAGTTAGCATAATGATTAAAGGTAGCATCCATATCCCATAATCCAAATC
>CAYZQX010000035.1:5962-18662 GCA_964480615.1 uncultured Chitinophagales bacterium
CCAAAATCAGACCATGTACCTCCCCAAGTTTGAATTAGATATAGATTGTTTTCATCCTGATCATAATAGTAATCAGTATAGTCAGCATCATCTACTTTTTCCCTTATCTCATACACCCCCCAATACTGGCCATTGACATACAATATACAAGGCTCATAGGTACGTTCATCCAACTCTAAATCCGCAGCTTGTGACAATGTATGTACATAGGCATCGCGAATATGTGCGCCACCGCCTTCAAATGGATAATTATCGCTAGCCGCCGATTTCAGAATTAGCCTTTGAAACTCGTCTCTATCAGAATAGTCAAATATTTGGTTTTGGATGGCATAGTTATAGCCAAACTGATCTCTGGTTATATAGTCAATCCCCCTTTGAGGGTAGGCCCAAGAATCATTCCCATGCTCATTAAACTCCCCAACGGCTTCATCTAACAACATAGTTTGGTCTTCATTAAACAGTTCAAAGGAAGCAGTTGGATTGAACTGATTACCATCTAGTAAGGATTGAATATCATCCCCTGCGATACTTATTACTTTTACATTATGCTGATCTGCCCCAAAAAAATATGTATTGGTTTCGACAAAACTACTGAGATCACTTGGGTTAGCTGAAATACAAATTGCTTTTAGTACTGTTGTACTTCCTATGCTTATAGGGCCTGTATATAGTGATGAGGCAGCTGTAGGATTGCTTCCATCGGTAGTATATCTTATTTCAGCGGTAGCATCAGTACATGATATGGCTACATTGATAGGCGCATTCTTGTAGCCCGCAGCGATGCTTAATATTGGCTTCGGAGTATAACCATTATAGGCATTGGCAGCCACGTTAGAGCCACCGGGTGTAGGGTCGTCAAATACACCCCACTGACCAGCACCATCACTTGTACGACCATAGGAATGATTTTCTTTGGTGACTAATAGTCCATTGAGATCTAATTGATCAATTACCACACCTGTTCCATCAGCTAACAAAACAACTTCAGTTCCCTTGGTTTGTGTCAGTTTAAAATTTGTATGAAGCTGTCCGCCGATTTCAGTATCTTTACCAGAAGCATGCACTACTAAACGACTCATTGCATTGATTGTGGTTCCTGCAGGGAAAGCCCATTTAGTAGGATTGTCCGCCTGATCGCTTAAGTGGTAACCACTAATATCAACCATTAACCCTGTTGTATTGTAGAGCTCAATCCAGTCCTCGAATTCTCCATAATTGTCTGCAATTGTATTGGTATTTGCTGCCGAAAATTCATTTATTACTACTTGACCAATGAGTTGATCATTAAAACCAAGCAATCCAATCAATAAAATAACGGGTAAGAAATTTTTAATCATAATAATTAGACGCAAATTTACTTATTTAGGTGAATAAACTTGCTGCAAATTAATGCTTCATATCTTAAAATTATATTGTATTTCTAGTATTTTGCTCTTTTTGACACTTCTAGATGAATTGTCTCCTCTTGGCTCGACTAATTGGGTGATGAATGGTTTCACCATCTAAAAATCTGTGAGGATTAGAGAAATATATCCTAGAAGGTAGTTGGGTTCAATTTTTTTTCGCTTATTCAGTTGTGATAAGCCTTCTGAATTAAATGCTATTTTGTTACCATGTCATTCTATGTTCGCATCCTAGCGAAAGGGTTTGCACCTAGCTGGCAAAACGCCTCTCATACCTCGATTTTCCATGAGGCTTTACTTTGCTTGTCCCAGCACATGGCTCATCCTAAAGTCCAATAATGGAGGTTATGGCATGAGATTAGCGCTTAGATTGGTTTTAGCAATCCTGAATAGCTGTGCAAATAAGCTTTTACCTTGCCAAAGTTCAAATCAGATTCGACAATTAGAGGCAAATGATTTTCATCATCAGTAGCATAGATGTATATATTGTCCCCTTCCTTAAAATAGTCGCCTGACAATAGCTCGGGCTTAATTTTAATACAGTTGTGCTTCTTTCCATTCCACTTCACTTCTTCTTTTCCCAAGTAAGTAAGCGCTACTGGGTAAGATTCTCCATCGATAAATACATCAAGGATAAATTTATCTCCAGGCTTGCTATACCTCGTATCCAATCCTCGTGCATAATAGATAGCTGATAATAAATCTTGTGTACACATATTGAATGGCTTCATAATATCACTAAATTCAGTATTTCCTCGCCGCTTCATATAATCGATCCACACCGTTTCGCTCTCGTGGTTATAGGTAAAGTGTTGCTGAATCGTATAACCACCTTCATCGACATCGCGTTTAAATTCCAAGGGCTGTAAATTATCTTTATCAATCCAAGTAGTGTAATAATCCTCCACTCGGTATATACTATTAAATGCTTTCGCTGTGCGTCCATGGCAGGCTATCTTATATGCAGGTCGGTTTTGACTGATGGATTCAGTAATATTGAAATCCGCATAGCCAGCAGTGATCCATATCGCAGTCCAATTAAAATAGAGTTTATAAGTAAGTTTTTCGCCTGCCTGATAGGTCTTTAATTCATTATCACAGGGGCTTTGTGGCAACAGTGATAGGGACTGCAAGTATATAACTAGCAGCAAGCTAAATCTCTTTAACTTCGATAGGTGATTCATTATTAATAATCGATGGTTTAAATTCTAAAAAAAACAAAAGTCCCGTGATCGCTGGGGCAATCAGATTGAGTAACCATATCATGAGTGCGGAGGTGATAATCACCCAATCATTGATAGCCACTAAACCAAAAAAATACAAAGCCAATTTCCCTTTAATAGCCAATCCCAAAAACTCCCAATTAGGCAAAATGGTTTGAACAAAAAACAAAGCCAATACCAGTAAAAACAATAGGGGGCCACTCACAGACACATCAAAAACATATAGGATCATCACATATTCCAAGGAAAATACGATATGCCTTAGAAAGGATAATAAAAATAATTTTTGCTTTACTTGGACTGATAAATTGATTTTAGGTTGAAAGTTGCCTACCCATTTATTAATGATTTTTATTTTAAAAAATTTTGCGATGTTTCGGTCATACTCCCAGTACAATAAACTTAGTCCTGTCCATAAGCTGAAAAGAATGAAAATAATAAGAAACGAAAAAGCAAATCCTAATTCAGTGTAGGAAATCAAATAATAACCATACCCCACAATGCCGAGCAAGCAGCTTGCGACAAGCTGCGCGACACTTCCAGCGAGTGTACGGGCCACCGCCTCATATCGCAACCCCTGTGGCACAAATAGCACACGACCACCAAACTCGCCTACCCTATTAGGGGTAAATAGGCCTAGCGTTATACCTGTACACACAGCCTTGAAGGATTGCCACAATGAAACAGGGTAAATAGGCCGAATCAACAAGCGCCACTTTACCGCCTCAATGACCCAATTCCCGATACTACAAGCAATAATCAAAAGGAGTTGAATGAAGTTTTGGCTCACAAAATCAGTATGCCAAATAGATAGTTCTGCAAAGCCTTTGCGATGGGTGTATAATTGTATATAAATACTGTAGGATACTACTGCAACAATAATAATTTTTAGAAATGTCCAGTAAATTTTGTGAAATTGCACCGCCAAAAATAATAATTCATAGTCAAATTGAATTCATAGAATTATATATCCCAATAATGGGTATAAAATTGGTAATTTTACAACCACAACATGCATAGAATTATAGGCATTGATCCAGGCACCGCCGTACTCGGTTATGCAGTTATTGAGATTGATAAGCAGGATATTAAAATAATATCTTTAGGAGTCATAAAACTGGAGGTTTTAGATGATCACTATGAGCGATTGAAACAGATATACGAAAGGCTAACTGCAGTAATAAAAAATTTTGGGCCTTCAGTCATGGCGATCGAAACCCCTCTTTATGCAGGCAATGCGCTCAGTATGCTCAAGCTGGGAAGGGCGCAAGGAGTAGCGATTACCGCAGCGATGGTCAATGATATTCCAGTAACCGAATACCTACCCAAAAAGGTAAAAAAATCAGTGACAGGAAATGGAAATGCCACCAAAGAACAACTAGCTGATATGCTTCAATATTTGCTAAAATTTGACACCCTGCCTAAGTATTTAGATGCAACCGATGCGCTAGGCGTAGCTCTGTGTCACCACTATCAAAGCAAGGTGGGAATTACTAAGTCAGGAAAGGGCAATTCCTGGCAAGCATTCATAAAAGAAAATCCCAATCGGTTAAAATAGGGGCAATTAGGGGCTTGTTCAATATTTCAATAGTATTTATTATGGCGATGCCTCCGGCCCAGGCTATGCGGGGCTGCGCTGCGCTCCGGTACAGGGCTATGGAGCCGCAAAAAAACCCATAGACCGCTCTTCGCCTTCGGCCTGAGTTGCCACCAAAGACTTATCACATAACACCTGTAGTTGCAGCTCTATAGCCCTGTACTAAACCCCTCCTATCCTTATCGCGGGCTGCGCGATTCACGATTCACGATTTTCGATATACGATCCTGAAGCTATTTGATATAACTAATTAAAGTCTAGTGTCCAGTGTCTAGCGTCCAGTGTCTAGTTCAAGCGATTTACGATTCTCTATTTTCGATTTATGATCCTGAAGCTATTTGATATAACTAGTTAATGTCTAGTGTCCAGTGTATAATGCCAGCATCAATAATAAATTAATGTAGCAAGATGATATAATTTATGACACTAATAAATCGAGTTGTGTTCTGCGAATATTGATCGCCTAGTCATCAATGTAACATTATGACCACTTTACTTCATTAGGATTAGGAACTATAAATTATTGCTTATTTCTTGTGCAAGAGCCATCATCACTTCAGGGGAAAAACTTGTTTTTTTCTTAAAGTCAATAAGACCAGTATGGTCTAGCGGCACAAGATGGACATGGGCATGTCGCACCTCTAAGCCTAACACAGTAACACCTACTTTAGGACATGGAATAACTTTTTCTATAGCCTTGGCTACTTTTTTTGCAAATAACATGAGATGCGTATAGTCCTCATCATTGAGTTCAAAAAAATAATCAACTTCCTTTTTGGGGATAACCAAAGTATGCCCTTTAGCTACTGGATTAATATCCAAAAAAGCAAGACAATTGTCATCCTCGGCAACTTTATAACAGGGTATTTCTCCAGAAATTATTTTTGAAAATATTGTGGACATGGTAAAATGATAACAATGATTATTAAATAAAAATTAGCGGCTAATTTCCATTATTTCCAGTTCCATAGGTCCTGATGGAGTAGTAATATAAGCTATCTCTCCTACTTTTTTACCTAGTATCCCACGCCCTATCGGTGAGTCAATCGACAATTTTCCAGTCTTAAGGTCCGCCTCCGTTTGAGAAACTAAGACATAGTTTAATTCCTTCTTCATTCCTTTATGAAATAGCTTGACTTTAGACAGCACCATTACCTTCGAAGTATCTACTTTCGACTCATCAAGGATGCGTGCATTAGAGAGGTCATTTTCTAATAAGGCGATCTTCATTTCAAGCATTCCTTGCGCTTCTTTAGCGGCATCGTATTCAGCATTTTCGCTAAGATCTCCTTTGTCACGCGCTTCCGAAATTTGTCGGGCCATGTCTGCTCTTCCTTTAGTCTTCAATTCATAAAGCTCTTCTTTGAGCTTATCTAATCCTTCAGCAGTAAAATATTTAATCTCAGCCATACTAATTCAAATTTGGGTTAAAGGCAAAAAAAAACAAGGAAATACATCCTGCTCTCGCGAAACATATTTCCTTATTTTACTGCAAAGATATGGCATTTTATATAATTAGGTCAAATGAATAAACGTTTATTGATTTTTTTAGGATTAGCAACCGAATATACAAATTAATATTGCTAAATTTTTCTTGCGCTCTTAGGAATGGAGGTGCTTATAAGTAGAGTCATTTGATGGAGAGCAATTTTGCTGTGCTTCAAAAGCATTTTTTAATGTTTTGTGCTTACATAGTGCTCATATACATTCCGAAAAATAATGGGCTACTTGTTTATATTTTCAAGCTATTAAGCAGATTGCAATTGTCCTCTCTGATTCTATGGTATTCAGGTATTCGCGATAAGGATAGTAAGGGTTTAGTGCGGGGCTGGCAAGCTGGCGGCAGCTGAAGTTGGGCGGGTGGGTGTGGGATCAAGAAGCCAGCTTGCCAGCCCCGCACCGGAGCGATAGCGCAGCCCTGAATAGCCTGGGCCTGTCCCTGAGCTTAGCCGAAGGGCAGGCATCGCCTATAATCAGTTTCTATTTCGAGAATTTATCATATAAGGTAGTTAAAATGGTGAATGTTCAGTTATAATCCCTTTGATTTTGAACAGGCCTTCCTATAAGCTTTCATAACAGGGTAAGAGTAGCAAGATATCAATGTGTGATAAGGAATAACATTACAATGGAATTTTTTTAGTACCACATATGTAAAAAAAAAGGGAGGCCTAAGCCTCCCCTATTGTTTTTCAATAATCGTGATGGACTAAAAGTTCAATCTCAATCCCACACTATGTGTACCGCTAAAGAAGTTATTCGTTCTATAGGCATAATCTACTGCCAAGCGAGGGCCATCTTCCTTAAATGGCACATCGATGGTAACCCCACCGCTAAACCCTGAAAACGCAGTTGTAGTGACGTTAGTATCGAACATTCCATCTTCGTATTTCATTCCACCTCTCAGCATGAACATTTCCTTGAATGCGTATTCAAGTCCAAGACCTAAGTGATCTTTTGAGAATGAATTAGATGTAAAATTTCCAGCTATGGTCAATCTATTTTTTTTGTCTTCCCATAAATCATAGGCTAATCCAATATTTAACAAAGAAGGCATTTCAAATTTTTCAGCTCTAAAGGCCCCCGTTAGTTGTGTACCATTAAGAGTTGTGAAAGCAGAATTAAGTCCATCACCTGAAAACTTCATAGGCGTTCCCACATTTCTAAGTGCGATACCAAACTTAGCCCTGTCTTTATTTTTCTCAGGACCAGTTACATATTGAATTCCTGCATCTATAGCTACACCTGATGCTTTGGCATTGGCTATTGATTCATTGATCATACGTACTGTAAGTCCACCACTGATGCTATTAGAAAATTGACGGCTATATGCAAGGCCTATCTGTATAAAAGAAGGGCTAAACTTTCCACCTGTACCATAGTCTGGTGAACTGTAAGTAGTTTCCAAAATCTCTCCAAAACTCAATGAAGTTATATCTAATCCCATCACACCCGACTCACCAAGTTTTATGGCAAATCCAGCTGATGCAATATTGATCCCACTTCCATTAAGCCAATTGGTATAGCTCAGATTCAGTTCTGTTTTTTTCACATAGGCTAATCCCCCTACATTTAATCGCATAGCTTCTACACCTTGCACACCAGCTGAAAATGAACCATGCCATCCTGCACTTCTAGCCCAAGGCAATATTAGCAATTCAGTAGCTCCTGCCTGCCCTACACGATCCTTATTACCTGCACTTAAATCAAAGGTTAAGAATGCAATTAAGAGAACGATATATATAAAATTATTTTTCATCTTACTTATTATATTATTCCTGATTAATTAAAAAGTTTCAAGATCGATAGGCCTCATAATTCCAAACCATTTTAGTACACGCTCCTCACCTAAGTCAGGTGCTTCTACATGGATAATATATACCCCACTAGCTACAGGAACTCCTACATTGTTTTTCATATCCCAGTCGATTGAATTATCAATATTTCCATCTTTAGTAACCAAGGAAGTTCCTTGTGAAGATCCGCGATTATCGATCTCAAGATTTCTAATCAATGACCCATCCAATGTAAATATTTTAATTTTTGCATAATCAGGCAAATTAGTTATTTTAACTGTGTTGTCAAATTTATCATTCTCATATTCGCTATATGCATAATAAGGATTTGGCACTACTCTAATAACATCAAGTGCGGATACAGCAGCCTCTACTGATCCTACCTCAGGCTTGTATTTTCCTAAATCGAACTCGTATATAAGCGGTTGATCTAAGGTCGTTTCCTCATAAGGCTTAGCCACTTTTAACTTGATCGTAAGATCTGAAGGTACTAATCCTTCACTCATAGGCTTATATACATCCTTGGTATATCCATCAGCAAGTAATGGTGTCATCACCCACATACATTGATCATACACAGCTTTTTTATCAGCAAGATCACCAGTGCTAAGTTTTGAATGAATTTCATTGCCATTATCATAGGTCGAATTCATTACATATATCCAATGCTCACCACCCATACGATAGCTGAATGCACTTTCAGTGTAACGCAACTGAGTAGGATTCCACTTCATATCCGTTCCATTTTCTGATGCAAGTGTGGAGTTTTCACCGAACATAATATTGAGTCTTCTTCCGGTTTCGAGATCAATGGCATATCCAGGGAAGTAGGACAATCCAGTTGAGCCTGCTATTGCACTACCATCCTTTTCTAATGAAGGGCTATTTCTTAATGCGCCTTTTTTAGCTGAATTAATATTATTGACATCAAATCTACCTTGTTCGATTACTGCACATCTTGTCCAGTGCTCAGGATTATTTGTAATTACGAGATTGATGCTTGCCAAGTTATTGATCGTATTGTCAGGAGCACCACCGAGCCCGCTGTATTCACAATCAGAACAGCCTGGACTTATGGGCAATGTAAAGAAAGATTCAGGATCAACACTTGGGGCTTTTTGAACCAAGCAAAATGGTGCTGCACCGCCATCGAGGAATTGTTCGTAATAGCCGTAAGGATCATTTTTAATATAATCATTAAAAATATTTCCACTTCCTCCACTAAAGTTTCCCGCTAAAATCCAATTCTCAGTAACTGTTCCATCCTCATCATTGATAAAGCTTAACCAAGGCTGCTGTATGTTCGAAAACGAAACCTTGCTGCTTATAAAATTATCATTTAGATGCGGGTAGCTAACTTGTCTTACATTGATTGTGAAGCCCAATGGTTCAGATGTTTCGTAACAATAGAAATTCAAACTTGGAATATCTTCACAACTATCATCATATTGCCATCCACCTATTGCTTCCTCATTATTGATCGATATATTATTAGCTGAATGGTAAACCTTTCCTGTATTCAAATCAGTCAATATCCATTTGCTATTCTTTAATACATATGGTGTATTAAACTCCTCTGTAGCGAATGTGCTATTATCATATACCTCATATATTATATCATTCTCTAACACATCAACTTGCATACCAGCCGTATATGAGAATTGATCGTCTTTTACGGATGGCTCAAAAGAATCGTCTTTTACATATACATATACTTGTGCAGTATCAATGAAGTTGCCGTCCTCAGATTGTACGATATAGCTAAATATGTCTACTCCATTAAACCTGCCAAACAAAGGCTTATAGGTTATCTCTTTAGGACCAGTAATGCTAACTTCACCATCTAGTGGTTCGATATAATCAATTATTTCCCAATCACCGATACTAGTATATACGGCATCTTGCAAATTAATTATCTTAGGCACTGTAGGATTTGCTGTAGGATTTATTACGTGTTCAATTGATACTGGACATGCAACAATGCCTATAATACCATTAGGCTGAATTTCAAAAGTGACTACACCTACATCCGAATTACCATGTGAGTCAAATACTCTGTATATAAGGTGATCAATTCCCAAGTAATCAGGACCTGGATTTTCATTAAGAGTATAACTCAAATTTCCTTGCAGATCAATTGAGGTAGTTCCAAAGAAAGGACCTGATACAATCTCAAACGGATTTGAATTAGTAAGTTCAAGACGGAATTTATGATCAGGCACAAGCATAGGATCATAAATATTCACTTGGATAGGGCCAGCTCCGCTCGCATATATAGGATCATTCACTGAACCATTAGCAAGCACCTCAGCAAGTGACTCAGGCGAGAGTTCAATCTCAAAACCACCGTTTCCTACGCCTTCAATTTGAGTAATCTCAGGACCATCACCATAACTGGAATTGAGCACAATACCACCATTCTGTGGTGCTACGATATGAGGGATGGCTGTATAAATTTTAATATTTTTTCTTCCTTCCAAATAGGGTGTTAACTGAGCAGTTGGTGATGGAGAATCTGAATTATAAGGCTCGTGACTATTATGTGCGTATGCTATAGCGGTAAAATAATATCGCTTATTATTTATTAAGCTCTTATCACCTGTTGCAAACAAGTCTTCGGTTATTTTAAATGTATGCCTAATGCCCAAATCATTGCCATCTACCATTTTATTGGCGGTCAAGAATCCCAGCTCAGGGTCTGGTATCCAATTAATAATTCTTTCCACGCCATCTTTTTCGATATCAACTACAGCGACTAATTTTGCTTTTGAAGGATCATTGTATTCTTCAGCCGAAATATTTGACGCATTGGTTTGAAAAATTTTATACCCTTGGAATCTGAAAAGAGAATCTCTAAATCCTTGTCCAGCTAAGATTGGGTCAGCTTCAGTATAACTTTCATTGTAGTTATTACTATTAGTAGGGTTCCATATAGAAATTATCAATTCACGATCTAATTCACGAATAGTCATACAGGGCGCATTAGGTCCACTCAATAATTTAAAATTATTATCGAATAAAGCCTGTGCTTTAGCATCAGCTCTTTTTAGTGGTTCAAAAGATGGACAAGGATATTGTACGCCATCGCGTACCCACACTGCACCTATAATTACTTCATTGATCGCACCTGGCTTTAATTTGAATGGTCCTGAAACTTGCAAAAATCTCCTATCGTTAGGGTCATTTTGCTCACAGCCGCCATTGCTATTACATTCCGACCAAGCATTTGGAGAACAATCGCTAGGATCACTTGGGAACATATAAGCGGTAGGTGTATCACTTGATTGATAAGCATTACCTCCATAAGTAAATGGAGTTTTATCTTTCCACACCCCAGCTAAATAACCATAAAAATGGTCAGCTGTAGCTGGATTACCATTAGGACTAGGGTCAATGTTATAATATACAAATCCCGACATACCTAACTCCACGCCAAACTCATCCTTAGGTCCTTGAAAAAAATCAATACCTAATAATGGCGGATTCTCGCCATATCCAGTCACGCCTTCATCCACCGCATCACCATTGTATATTATTCCCAGTGATTCCTCAACTACACATCCTACAAAGTCATCATCATATTTTCCTAAATCAGCATCAACCCATTGACCAAAATAAACACTATCTAAGTCAGCCGTGGATTTATTATCAATATAGTATTTATAAAATGTCATGTTATTCACCTCATCATTCGTAGAATAAGCAAAGGCCAATGAATTGACTTCCAGACCTATCTGCTGTCCTGATGTTTCCGTATGCACATCGCCCATATCATTGAATATCCACCATATCATCTGATCGGCATATACATCCTCTATTTCAGAATCTATTACAGGATAATCTCCCGTGGTAGGGTCATAATAAGAATTTTCACCTGGAGTAGCCTCCCAATATGGGGCTAGGTTTTTCCCAGCTGGCAATTGAAATTCATCAAAATAAGGATTGTCTTTCCCTGGCCATTTCAGAATAGATTCTGGAATTTGGCTTGCTGAAAGTGTACCGCCATTCAATTCTAATTTAGCTTTGAAATCAGTAATATCAGCCCCTAAAACGGTGAAAAACTTGTCAAAATCTGAACACACGGACTTTTCAATTTGTCCATTATCATTTAATGGGCCTGGGAAAAAATCATTACCCGTTTGGCGATAAGTTTGGGCTGCCACTTTAAGCTGACCTAGTGCATCAAATCCACCAATCCACAGCGCACCAGCGAATAAGGAGTGCTTAGGAATTTCTCCTGATGTAGGATCAACCTTAGGCACTTCATAACGAGGATTATTGTTAAGATCCCACCACATATCCCCACCTGACATGATCCTTGCCCTAATATTATTAATATTTAATTCTACAACAGCAGTAGCTGGATTACAATCTTCGGCCAGCGCCTTGAGTGATTTTGGTTGAACGGCTGGTGATGGTTGGCCCACATTGATCCCCGCAAATATATCGAGGGATGATAAGCAAAATATTACCCCCAGATAAACAAATATAGATCGATTATATTTCATATAATTATTATTAATTAGGAATTAAAAAGAAAAACTCATCCCAAAGCGTATGGTCCTTGGTTGGGCATAATTATTTGGATCGAGTAATTTTATCTTATACTGGTATTTGAACGAATCTGGATCAAGCTGTTCATTAGCATCAGTAATCCCTGCATCGGCATTCAAATAGCCATCATCATCAGGCCTTCCTGAATATGCATATACACTCTGCACATTTTTTCTATTCAATAAGTTTTGGAACATAACATAGAATTGCATTTGCTTTTCATTAGCGCCTTTTCCTATCATTATTGATTTATCAATTTTCATATCAATATCAAGATTCCAAGGCAGTCTTGATCCATTCACTTGACCTTCCAATGTGGTACGATAAGCAGCTGCTATTACTGCTGTAGGTACTGGCTCTGATTGCTGCGAATAAGGTGTGCCCGATCTTGCCCTTATGATGGTATTAATACCCATATTAGACAATATATTTTTATTTGTAATCGGTTTGCCATTAAATTTAGATCCTTCATCGAATCGGTAATCAACACTGAGATTTAGCATGTGACGACTATCAAAATCAAGCGGCTGTATTGATCTTAAGTTAGGCTGATTACTGCTCGTAAGATTTATGGCACTTCTATCACTTGATCCTGTACCTTCAGCAAACTGTAAGGTATAAGTAGCTACC
>CAYZQX010000036.1:0-18308 GCA_964480615.1 uncultured Chitinophagales bacterium
ATGTCTTCTCTTACACAGTGCTCCTTCAAGTTGTATTCGCGATAGGGATCGACGCGATACCCCACAGCGAAACAGCGTGTAGCGAGGAGTACAAGCACAGAGCCCGGGCCGCAGGCATCGCCATAATCGCATACCTATGAGTTATTTAGCAAGCCCTACATAAAGTCTAGTATCTAATATCCAGTGTCAATCAAGCGATTTACGATTACTGATTTAGGATTTAAGATACTGATAGGCTAGCACGATTTAGGATTTAAGATACTGATGTTTGTTACAGCAATTACATAAAGTCTAGAGTCTAGTATCCAGTGTCTATTTTACCATAGTTGCGACACAGAGCATTCTGAATAGGAATTATCTAAATGCTCTTAGTCCTATATAAACTAATGATATGCAGATTATTATAATCGCGGTTAGGTTATAGGGATGTACGAGTGTATTAATGCGCTCAAAGAAACTACGTGCCCTATCTTTAGAGATGATAAACAAGAGCAATACACCAGTTATAGAAATACTCATCCCTATGACAAAAGCTGATACATAAAAGATTACGTGCGTAAAATTAGAACCAACAGCGAGCAACATGATAGGGCTTAATACAGTAGGGCAAGGCATAAATCCACTAATAGCGCTAATCAATGTACGATCGCTATTTTTTAACTTGTTTTGTTGATGGTGATCGTGTGATTCATTGTGATGTTCATGATCGTGATCACACCCACAATAATCGCCAGTGTGACTTTGCTTGTGGTAGAATAAATAGATGCCAAAAAGCAACATAAGTATAGGCGCTACCCAAGACAATATGGCTTCGATTGGTAGGCTGCTACTGTGCAAAAATCCACTAAGCGCGTATGAGATGATCAATAGCATAATAAAATGCGTAATAATCATAATAAAAACCATACGCAGTAAGGACTTAATATCTATATCTTCACCGAGTATATAGGCTGCTAACATTGTTTGTCCATGGCCTGGTTCTAGTCCATGAAGGAGGCCTATAAATAAGGTGGATAATATGGGAATAAGTTGTGGCACAGTGGGGTTATTTAATACCTTGTTTTTTCAGTTGTTTCACTACTAAATCAGTAGGTCGTCCATCGGCATAAGGAATAATTGCCGACTTTTTAAAATCATTTTTCTTAAAATATTTAAGCGCTATTTCACTTTCAGCAATTGTGGTAAAATAGCCCACACGTGCCCAGCTACCATCTTCAGTAGTAGTAAAACTTGGTACAATATTCAATTTATTAATCGCGATAATGAGCTTGGGATAATCAGCTGGATAAGGCCCTAGTACAATCGCGAATTTCAGGCCACTATCATCATCCGTTGCAAAAACAATGGGCGCTTCCGTAACCTCATCCATCTTAATTTCTTCCTCTTGCACCTCTTCATCAAATCCTGTATTGCGTGAAGGAATATTGGTCTTGTTTTTCTTGTCTTTCTTGTTCGATCTTACAGGCTCTTCAACAGCAGAGTCAGTATGATTGCTGGTACTGGAAGTATTGACTTGCTTATCTTCACTAAAGTCAATAAACTCATTGTCATCACCTGATTTTTTCTTATCTTTTTTCTTTGATTTAGGAGGTGTAGGTTCGATTAATGGAGGATTAATAGCCACTGTTGGTTCATAAGCTTTCACTTCCCCAACCGTTGTGGAAACAGTAGGTTCGGTCATAGGTTTAATGCCACTATTAGACAAGACACGAAACATTACCCTGCGATTCGCTCTATGGCCATCATCCGTACATACAACACCATCTCTACATTCATTTATGATGTAAGTTTCTCCAAATCCCTTTGCCACTAATCGCTCACCACTAATACCACGACTGATCATATAATCCTTTAGGTTATTGGCCATGACTTGTGTGAGTTCTTCATTTGCCGAGGCCTCTCCTTGAGCATCGGTATGTGCTTCAATCGATATAACCAGTTGTTTGTATCGGTTCATCAAGCTTATTACCTTGTCACATTCAGTCTGACCACCAAATGTCAAGTAGGTTTTCTTAAAATCAAATGGCACATCTAATATTGCCAATTGTCCATTGATAAAGCTATTGACTTCATAGGGTGCTAAGTTTTGTGTAGGTGTTGATAGCGTGGTGTTATTAGGTGATACGATGGCTGGACTAAGTACGGGATTTTTGACATATACACTGTATATGTCTTCTTTGCCAGCGCCTCCTTCTCTATTAGTAGTAAGGAATCCAGTATTCTTAGCATTGTCAAGCACTAGACAAAGATCATCCATAGGTGAATTTAAAGGTGCTTTACAATTGATTGGCTTGGCCCATTGTCCATTTACCCGTGTAGTATAAAACATGTCAAACCCACCAATCCCTGGATGTCCATTGGAGCTAAAAAACAATGTGCCATCTTGGTGTATAAATGGAAATAACTCATCGCCAGTGGTATTGACAGTAGGTCCTAGATTGATTGGTACACTCCACAGGCTATCAATCATATAACAAACATATATATCAGCCCCCCCATAACCACCTGGCATATCGGATATAAAATAAATTTGCTCGTCATCAGCACTAATGCTAGGATGTCCTACGCTGTAGCGATCATTGTTATGGATAAAATCTTTGGTATCACCCCATGATCCATTCTTCTTATAGTTTGCTGTATATATTTTCAATATCTTGGTACCATTGAGGTCCTTGTGGCCGTCTCCATTACGCGTAAAATAAAGCATACTTGCATCGCGGTTAAAGCAGGCTGGGCCATCGTGTAAATTAGTATTGATGGCACCTTTAATCTTTACTGGATCCTTATAAGTAGTTGTATTAATGCCTTCGGTATAATATAGATCAAGGAAATTGATGTCCTTAGATTCATACACTTGTTCACTCTTATTAGAACCCTTGCGAGAGCTGGCAAATACAAAGCCATTGTTATAAAGTATTGGAGAGAGTTCTGTTTCTGATGTATTGATATTTAGTGGTGTTAACTCTATATCTTTTTCATTTCCATAATAGGACTTTATGTTTTTACAATTTTGGGCTAGTCCTTGTGCTTGTGGGTTCCAAGAAACACATTTCATATACCAAGTAGCAGCTTCATCATACATGCCACACCCTTGTAACACCTGTGCATATTCAAATGGCAAGTCATTGGAGGAGGTATTAACAGCAAGTATTTGCTCATACCAATATTTCGCTTTTCTCGCTTGACCTGTGATTCTGTAGGCTTGTGCTAGCTTTACTTTTGCATCCATTGAATTGTCATAGATAAGCAACTCGCGAAATACAGGAATGGATTCGAGATAAAATTTTTGATTATACAATTCATTGCCACGCGCCTTTAGTGATCCTATGTCTTGAGCGGATGATGCGCTTATCGAAAAAAGTGCAATGGTGAGGTATAGAAAGTAGATTATTTGATTTTGTTTACGCATTACATTTCATTTAAAAATGGGTAACGATAATCCTTTGGGGGATCAAATGTTTCTTTGATCGCGCGAGGCGATATCCATCGCATTAGATTCCACTTAGAGCCAGCCTTATCATTAGTTCCTGAGCCTCTGGCACCGCCAAATGGTTGCTGGCCTACAACTGCCCCTGTGGGTTTATCGTTAATATAAAAATTACCTGCTGCATGTCTCAACCGATGAGTTGCATCATTAATTGCCTTTCGATCTTGTGATAAAATACTACCAGTAAGTGCATAGTTCGATGTATTGTCAATGAGTTCCATCGTTTCCTCGAACTTATTTTCATCATACACATAGATTGTCAGCACTGGCCCAAAAATTTCTTCACACATCGTCGTACTTTTAGGATCCAAAGATTGAATAATGGTAGGCTCAATAAAATAACCTTTAGACTTATCCATATTCCCTCCTGCAATAATTGTGTTATTGGGATTTTTTTTGGCCTCTAACACATAATTGCTGATATTATTAAATGATTTCTCATCAATCACAGCATTGATGAAATTAGAGAAATCCTCCACTGTGCCCATCTTCATAGATGCTAAGTCAGCGATCAATCTTTCTTTAACGCTAGGCCATATATTTGAAGGTATATAGGCACGGGATGCTGCCGAGCATTTCTGCCCTTGGTATTCAAATGCGCCACGTGCCAGGGCTACAGCTACCACCTCAGCATCAGCACTGGGGTGTGCCAATACAAAATCTTTTCCCCCTGTCTCTCCTACGATCCTTGGATAGGAACGATAATTAGAGATATTCCCTGCAATATTTTTCCACATGTAATTAAATGTGGAAGTACTGCCAGTAAAATGAAGCCCTGCAAAATCCTTGTGATTAAATACCAATTCACCTGTCGCTGCACCGTCAGCAAATATAAGGTTTATGACCCCGGGCGGCAATCCCGCTTCGGTAAATATATCCATAATAACGCCAGCCGAATATACTTGGGTGGAAGCAGGCTTCCACACTACTGTATTCCCCATTAAGGCTGGTGATGCTGGCAAATTACCTGCTATGGCGGTAAAATTAAATGGTGTCACGGCCAATACAAAACCCTCAAGTGGTCGGTATTCCATGCGATTCCATATTCCTGGTGAGGAGATAGGTTGATCGCCATAAATCTCCTGCATAAAATAAGTATTGAATCTCAAAAAATCAGCTAGTTCACAAGCAGCATCAATCTCAGCCTGATAAGCATTTTTACTCTGTCCTAGCATTGTCGCTGCGTTAATGGTGGCTCGGTATCTCCCACCGATTAGATCAGCGGCCTTTAGAAAAATAGCGGCACGCTCTTCAGCAGGCATATTTTCCCACGACTTTTTTGCTACTAATGCAGCATCGATAGCCTGTGCAATATGGGTTTTGTCGCCCTGGTAATAATTGCCCAATAGATGCCCATGCTCATGTGGTGGATGAATGGTCCGACGATCATCTGTCTTTACCGACCGCCCTCCTATATTCATCAATATTTCTCTGGTCTCCGATTTTGCCGTACTAAGCGCTTCTTTAAGTTTGCGCTTCTCATCACTCCCTGGAGCATAGGATAACACCGTTTCGTTGCGTGGTACTGGTACTATAAAATTACCTTTTGGCATATAATATTCAATTTTGGACACAAAGGTAAGGAAAATTTGAGCTTTTTTTATCCTATTTTTTTGATTCGCTAAGGATTTGGATACCTCCAATTTATAGGTATCTTATTTGTAATATTCAACAAAAGAATCGCTAATACAACGAAATTACTCAATCCTCTTAGGCTAGAAATAATGGCTAAAATAAACAACTTTCAAGTTGTTAATATTGCTTAAAAATAAAGTTGATAAACTTATTCTAGCTCCTTGCTATTGGTATTCAATAAACCTTAGTGTTTAAGATTCTTATTTAATTAATCAGGAAATGCTTATTTCTACATAATAAAATGTTACAAGTTGGCAAGGCAAAAAATAGACTTAATTTTACAAGTAGATTTTTTTCACTGATAACCTTAAGTCCTACCTTATTTTGAGCTATTCGATTGAATTTTTTATTTTAAAATTGCACCATAAATTTGCGATAATATTTCATTTATCTACTATATTAATCACACATTAAACACATAATAAAGGAATGAATACAGAAGGATTGCCCTTATTGGCCTATTGTGGATAAGGCCCATACAAGAAAAATTTGGTTATTAACAATTGTATGCATAATATATTGTAACATAGCTAAAAACATAAATTGATTGAACATCCTTCAGTTTTGAATTATAGGCCAATCGAAGAACCGAATGAAAACTAAGAAGCAAATGCAAAAAACAACAGTTTTTAGGATATCTATCGATCTTAATATTTCAGCCGATTTATTTGTTGGTTATCCAGAATTCATGATTCTTATCAAAAAAAACTATGTGAAAAATATTATCTTCGAAATATCCTATAATACATTCTTTCCCTTGTATATGCATTGAACACCAGACAACGTCAGGCAATACGTGTTTAGGGTGTTCAAATGCAGTATTTGGTGGGAAACTAACATTTGAATATTGCTTGATAATTTGTTTGCTAGTCGCCTGAACTCTTGTTAGCTGACATATATCTCTTAATTTACTTATCGCTAATGCTAATAATTTTTCTTCTTCCCACTCTTCAAAACCTTGTCCTTGATTTCTATCAAAATCCTTAAAGCTAAATACAATTAAAGGTTCTTTCTTAGCATGTTTCGTTTCGACACCTCTTAATTCTCTTTTATAAGATGCAAGTTTTCTTTCCTTGAATTTATCCTGCTTCCCCATATAAAAGTCGATTTAGTTTAGTATCAATATTAAAATAAGGGATTGCACCATATTTGCCTTCAAGATAATTTTTATCAAATGCTGATTTATTTCTCACTGTATCAGTTTTGAAGTCAGCTAAGGATATTAATTCAGATGCTCCAAACTGATTTTTCTCAACAAACCATATTTGGTCTCTTCTAAAAGTTTCTTTATTAAGAAGTGATATATCGTGGACAGCACAAATTAATTGAGCGTTGTTCACATTGTACTTATGAAAAAAATCAATTAGTCTTAAAGTAAGATGGCTATGTAATCTTGAATCTAGTTCATCAACTATTAGGACTTTTCCGTTATTCAATGTGTCATACCAAGGACCCAGTAAGTAAAGCAATTTTTTAGTACCTTCACTTTCTTGTTTGTCAAAATTAAATGGTATTGTATCTATAAGGACATTATTACCGTCATATTTTCGATGATATGTTATAAGTTGGTCTCTTTTTGGTTGCTTAGATTGAATCTTGTGGAAACTAGTAAAAAGATTTATTATTTCTTCATCTTTCTCTTTTTCTTTCAAGGTTTCTAAATCAATTTCATTTACATCCTCTTCTGTGGTTGTAAGATGAGAAATTTCAAGATATTTGATAAAATGTAATACCCAATTTAAAAAATTCTTGTCAGATTTCAATTTATCAATGGTATATCTTTTATGGCCTCTATCATGAATTCCATTAATTATATTGAAATTTTTAAACCATTCAACAATACTTGACGCTGTTTCTTTACCTAGTGTGGCAAGAACAGAGAGAAAAAGCACATTTTCTTTTACATCATCTTCTTTACCAAGGCCTTCCTTAAAAGCTGATTTATTTATTTCAATGCTTTGCAAATCTCTTTTAAAGAGATAAACTTCTTTGCTAGTAGTGTGGTATAACCATTCAGCAACAACTTTATCATAATCAATTTCAAAACCGTATCTATATTTGGTTTCATTCTTAAAAAAAGATACTTCAAAAAATGTAGATTCTTGTTCTGATTTAGAATTAAGTGCAAATTTTTCTAATGGAAATTTTCGATCATTATTCTCCACTAGAGCATCACGAAACGAATTTAATATTATTTGTTTCATAAATTCCATTGCCTCCAAAAGATTGCTTTTCCCACTTGCGTTGTTGCCGTAAATTACTGCAGACTTCAATAAGCTAAGTTTATTGTCAATGGTAAAAGTATGTGTGTCTTTATGTTCTTTAAATGACTTTACAGTAACCATTGAAAGCGTTGTCAAATCTTTAAAGGACAAGAAATTTTCAACTTTGAACTCTATTATCATCTTCTTTAATTTATAATTTAGTGCAAATATAAGCCATAATTTATATTTTGCAAATTTTTCGCAAATTTTCATTTTTGAAAAAAATTGACATTTCTGCACGAAAATAGTTGCCACCAGTAATAAAAAATAAAGGCATATACCAGCTTCCTACATGAATAAGTTCAATCCTAATTTATTAATCTGGGCATTTCTCAGTCTATATCATTTAAAGAAAAAAAAGCTATATCAGTGCGAGATCTATAGTATTTCCACATGCGCCATATCGAGCAGTTTTCCATCCTCCGTACGCAATATACGTCCAGGAAATTTTTCAATCGTTATGTAGTCGTGCGTACCAATAAGAAAAGTAGTTCCTGTCTTGCGATTAATATCAAATAATAGCTGAAAAATTTCTTCTGATGTTTCGGGATCTAGGTTCCCTGTAGGTTCATCAGCTAGCACTAGCGCCGGATGATTGAGTAATGCCCTCGCAATGGCAATGCGCTGTTGCTCCCCACCTGAGAGCCGATAAGGCATCTGCTTGCGCTTGCTCTGCATACCCACCGATTCAAGTACCTCAGTAATACGCTTGTCAATATCGCGTTGATTTTCCCAGTTAGTAACCTTTAATGCAAAAATCAAATTTTGCTCTACATCTCGATCCATCAATAACTGAAAATCTTGAAATACGATACCGAGCTTGCGGCGAAGAAAGGGAACGGTTTTCCAATCTAATTTTTTGAGCTCAAAACCTACTACTTGGCCTACACCTTCTTTGAGTGGCAGCTCACCATAGATGGTTTTCAATAAGGAACTTTTTCCTGAGCCTGTTTTGCCTATCAAATATACAAATTCAGATTTATTGATATGCAAATTGACTTTATTCAGTACGGGTACATCATTCTGATAAATATTGACATTGCTCAGAAGGATCAATGGCTGTCCTGTTTCTATCATGGTGTGGGATAAAAAATTATCGGCAAAGGTAGCTAATTATTCAATGCTCTGCCCAAGAAATATGCCCAAATACACGTAGGTCCAAACAGACTAAAGGGGAAGGGGAAGGATAACTGGTATGGAGATGATGATTATTAATAATTGAAACTAGTTATTTGACAACTAACACTTGAATATAGACACTGGATATTGAATATTGAGCTGAGGACGCTAAATATTAAACATTTAATATTGGACACTAGACTTAGTGCAGTTAATGTAATTAGCTTTAGGACTGTAAATTCAAAATCGCGAATCCTATAGCTATTATTAAACTTTAGATACTGGAAAATAAACATAATGCAGTTGATGCAATAAACCATCAAAATTAGCACTCTAATAAATAGAATTTTAAATAGAATAGCGATCTTTCTTGTTTGGAAAAAAAATATCCTAAATTCAATAAACAAGAATAGGTGGTATTGTATTCTTAATTGTATTACAATTAGCACAGTGTGAATTTGGCTATTTATAGTCCAATAATTATCTTGCACAATTATTTGGCCTCTATAAATAATCTTGTTGTACATCTTATGAGTAACCAGTCCTACCAAAATAATCCTACCGACCATCGACTGATCAATGAGGATTTAGCACCTATAAGTGCGAATATGCGCACATGGAACACTTGGAACTTTGCAGCATTGTGGATTTCAATGTCTTTGTGCATTCCAACTTATATGTTGGCGAGCTCACTGATACAAGGTGGTATGAATTGGTGGCAAGCCATATTTACCATATTTTTGGGCAATGCGATTGTACTCATTCCTATGGCTTTGAATGGCCATGCGGGTGCTAAATATGGCATTCCATTTCCCGTCTTAGCAAGGGCAAGCTTTGGCACCAGAGGAGCTAATATACCTGCAATTCTAAGAGCCATTGTAGCATGTGGATGGTTTGGCATACAAACTTGGATAGGTGGATCTGCCCTTTATCAAATGCTAGCAGTATGGTTTCCATTGCTTACACAATTAGGCACCATATTTCCTACATGGATGGGCCTTCAAACAGCGCCATTTATTTGCTTTTTATTATTCTGGTTGTTGAATATGTACATTGTGCATCTAGGTGTTGAAAGTATAAGAAAGCTATTGATATTCAAAGCAATTTTTTTGCCTCTTGCTGCCCTATTGTTATTCCTATGGGCTGTGGTAGCAGCTAAGGGATTAGGCCCTATACTGAGTCAACCTTCAAAGTTTCAAAATAGCAGCGAATTTTGGAAATTTTTCTTTCCAGCATTGACTGGCATGGTCGGTTTTTGGGCTACATTGTCACTCAATATTCCTGATTTTACACGATATGCTCAATCACAACGTGCACAAGTAATCGGACAGGCGATTGGGCTGCCACCCTCAATGACCTTGTTCGCATTTATAGGTGTGGTAGTTACGTCGGCGACCTTAATAATTTATGGTGAAATGATATGGGATCCGCTGGTTTTAGCAACTAAATTTGAAAACAAATTACTAGTGAGTTTTGCCATGATCGCTGTCATCCTATCCACACTCGCAACAAATATCGCTGCTAATATAGTTAGCCCTGCAAATGATTTTGCAAACCTAGCACCCGATAAAATCAATTTTAAGATAGGTGGATACATAACAGGGATATTAGGCATAGTGATAATGCCATGGAAATTAGTAGCTGATCCTAGTGGTTATATATTTACTTGGCTAATAGGCTATAGCAGCTTATTAGGACCTATAGGTGGCATTATGATTACCGATTATTTCTTCATTCGCAAGAAACAATTGTTTGTTGATGAACTGTATAAAATGAGCGGTTCTTATGGTTATAAAAATGGTGTTAATTGGAAAGCCGTTATCGCATTGTTCATAGGCATATTGCCCAATGTATTTGGTTTTATGACCACCGTAGGATGGGCTGCAAATGACAGTTTCCCATTGTGGCTAACTTCACTGTATAGTTATGCCTGGTTTGTAGGTTTTATCATCTCTGGATTGACTTATTACATCATTATGCGCAAGATAAGTTGAGTATAAAAGATACCACAACATTGACCTCAAAATACTTGTAAAATATAACTGATAGAACTTAGGTGTCAATTGGGTTAACTCTGAATGCTATTAATGCATGATAAGCAATATGATTTTAAAAATAAATTATTGGGCGGCTCTCGAATTCCGTAAAAAGCTGTCTTTTAGATTAAGAAATGTGTTTACTCCATTCGAGACCGGACTATCCGCTGCAATCGCAGAACCACATGCTTTAGTTAGGTAAATTATGCACTAAAATTCTGCGATTTCCACTCCTATTCCTGCCGCATAATGTCTATGAAAAAAGACTGGAAAAACAGCATTACTGGCCATAAAGCATCCGTTTCGAACGTCATTATTATTACTTCAATATAGCCAACCAGTTGCAAAATTAAAGAAATGAAAGTCCTAGAATAAGTCAACATAATGAACTATTCATTCTATATAAAACTGCAATGCGACAACATAAAAATATTGAATTAACTATTAAGCAATCAAATTACATTCATGATTGCTAAGTTTGATCAAAAAAAAATAATAGATGCTAGACCTAGCTCAGTTAATGTAATCCGATTCAGTATCGTAAATCTTAAATCGCTTTAACAAGACTCTGGACACTAGACTCAGGATTTAATTCAGTTCCTGCAACAAGCATCAGCGTCGTAAATCCAAAATCGGAAATCGGAAATCGGGTATCGTAAATCGCGCTGCCAGCGATAGGGATAGGAAGGGTTTGTACTGGTCTAGCGGGTTCGTATTGCTAGTGGATAATCTAATGTCATATAACCCGCTAGACCAGTACCGGAGCGTCAGCGCAGCCCTGTATAGCCCGGGCCTTTAGGCATCGCCATAAGAACAGAAATATAGGACTAGCGTAAACCATATCAAATCAAAAAAACAGATTATATCCCTTATTTTGGAGTTATAGTGGTAGTACTTAATCCTTAAATGCTAAAAAATGGATAGTTTTCCACATAAATAGCTCAATATGTGCATACATATATTATCATAAGTGCTGATACTCTCGTAAATTGCGGGCAATTTTGCGGGCAAAAAACAATCTAATATGAACAAGTACAGATATTATATAAATAAGCTTTTTTGGACTTTCCTAATGGTTCCGTTCTCGCTCTACTGTCAGACCAACTTAGTACCCAATCCGAGCTTTGAGGATCATAGTCTTGGATGTCCTAATGGTCTTGGTCTCATTTCAGCAGTTGACAACTGGTTCAGCCCTACGGATGGCACACCAGATGCCTTTAATTTTTGCGCCAATCCCAGCAGTGTAGGTGTGCCAGATAATTTCTTTGGCTCTCAATTACCACAAGAAGGTAATGGCTATGCGGGTATCTATTGTTATGGTGAAGATGATCATCGCGAATATTTAGGTGTGCGACTTATTGATCCATTGGTTATAGGACAAACCTATTGCGTAAATTTCTATGTCAGTTTAGCAGATAATCAGTTTTATGGGGTTACAAATCTGGGTATTGCATTTTCAACTACCGAATTGAATGTGATCAATATGGCAACTAATCTGGACTTTACACCACAAATCGAATATGGTGGCAATGTAATAATCAATCAAACAGAATGGGTAGCGGTAACAGGTACATTTGTAGCTGATAATGACTATGATTATATATACATAGGAAATTTTAAAGACAATGATGAATCCATAGGTGGTGGCACCATCATTGGCACACCGATTAGCTTAGATGCCTATTACTACATCGACAATGTATCTGTTATAGGTATTGATTCTGATTTAATATTGACGGGCAATACGGATGTATGTGTAGGCGATGACATTATCATATCTGCTACTGGTGGTGGGGATTCTTACAGTTGGTATGACTTAGCAAATCCAACTGAAGTGATTTCAGAAAGTTCTATTTTTGTAAGTACAATCACAGCACCCATATCCTATCTAGTAGTTACGAATACGGGCAATTGTATATTAACTGACACTTTGCATATTAATCCAGCACCTATTCCTGATGTATCATTTGAATATAACACTGGATGTGTGGGCTACCCTACTACCATCATTAATACCTCTACAAATGTATGGCCCAATGCGATTACGGTATGGGAAATTGATGGAATCGCTGATACCATAGCAGGCAATTACTACCCTGTATTTGAGGAAGCAGGTGATTATTTAGTTACCCTCACTATTTACAACAATGAAGCTTGTATGAGTAGTCAAACGCTACCCATCAACATAGCCGCCACCTGTGATCCATGCACAGACAATCTTTCGATAAACCACAATGGCAATTTTGAATCATTTAATCTCTGCCCCACTGATTTAGGACAAGTGATACAAGTGCCACACTGGCCAAACCCTACAATAGGCACGCCTGACTTTTTTCATAGTTGTTATGACGATGCAATGAGCAATACATCAACGGATGTACCGAACAATATTTTTGGTCAGCAGGAATCTTACAGTGGGGAAGGCTATGCAGGATTTTATGCCTACCAAGTTAACAATTACCGCGAATACTTACAAAATGAATTAGCTATTCCACTACAAGCTGGCCACCAATATTTCATCAGTTGCTATGTGAGCCTTGCCGACACCTCAGGTCGCGCCATCAGCAATATCGGATTTTACCTCAGCCAAGATCAAGTAAATTTTACTGATCCACCATTCTTTGGAGTACTGCCATTCACACCACAGATCCTTAACAATACTATCATTTCCGATAAAGAAAACTGGGTACAAGTATCAGGCTACTTTACACCTACTGAAACAATTAACTACCTCGTAATTGGAAACTTCACTGATAACCTCAATACCAATTTTGAATTACTTACTACTGGTGATCTCAATTTTTCTTATTACTACATGGATCAGTTAGCAGTCATTGAAGTAAGTCCGATCGCTGTATCTTACAACCAAGAAATACTGACTAATAACCTTATAGAATCTTGTATTACTGAATCCATAGACCTAACCGCTGAAGGTGATTACTGTAATTACTGGTGGATAGATCTAGCAACTGGCGATACCAATAGCAATACTGCTAATCTCAATATATCCGCACAAGAAGCTGGCAATTATAATTACATTCTAGCAGCGGTGCTCAGTGGTGTAACTACTTATGACACATTACAAGTTGCACTATTCGATACACCCATACCATCATTCACTGTAATAGAAGGTTGCACGAATTACCCCACCTCATTCATCAACAATTCGACAAGTGTGGGCACAAGCACAACATATGAGTGGGATTTTGATCAAGATGGTATTGTGGATACCACAACTACTGGCAGTTTTAACTTCTTATTTGAGAATGGTGGAGATTATACTACTAATCTATTAGTAACCAATCCTGGCGGCTGTCAAGCGTCAACTACAATTAGTTTTCAAGTAGCTGAAATATGTGATCCTTGTACATTGCAAAATATGATTACTAATCCAGGGTTTGAATTATACAACGATTGCCCGAGTGAATTAGGCGCTATTACAAATGCACAAGACTGGTATAGCCCTACAGCAAACAATGCAGACTTATACAGTACCTGTGCCATTAACAATGAAGTAGTAGGAATTCCTGACAATAATTATGGTGCACAGAATCTTCACAGCGGTGGAGCTAACTATGCTGGCATACTCGCTTATGCTGATGGTGATGAGCGATCCTATATCACAACTCCACTATTGTTCCCTTTAGAAGAAGGGGTAGAATACTGCGCGAGTATGTATGTCAATCTCGCTGATGAAAGCGGCGTAGCAATTGATTTTTTAGGTATGTATTTCTCTAGCAGCAATGTAGAACCATCAACCTTTAATTTATCACCACAAGTGCTCAATGAAGAGACAGACATCATATTTGGACAAAGCTGGGTAGAGATCAAAGGAAAGTTTATTGCTGATGCTGCACATACCCATTTAACAATAGGCAATTTCTTTAACAATACAGAGACCAATGCCCTCCTACAAGCAAATGGCAATCTTACTAATACCGCTTATTATTACATCGATGACATTACTGTAGTGCCCCTCAGAGCTGATATACAAGCCCCTGATACTATATGCTTAGGCGAATCAATTGATATTACGGTGATCGGCAATATGTGTGAACATCAATGGACAAGCACCACATCAACCGGCACCATAGGTGAAGCATCAACACTTACTGTAACGCCTACAGTAACTACAACTTATACCTATACAGGCATCAATGAATTATGTGATGTAACGAAAACACATACGGTGGTTGTCATTCCAGCACCACAGGCAGGTGAAGATATCGTATTATGCCCTGGTGAATCAGCTACACTAACACTAGAAAACATCGATGATGCTACAGCTATACAATGGAGCCCAGTCTTGGGTCTGAGCAATGCCAATATCGCAAACCCTATTGCAAACCCTAGCATCACTACAACATATCAAGTAACCGTAACGTATCCTTGGGGAACTATATGTCCTAATACGGATGAGATAACAGTGGTGAGAATACAGAATTTTGCTAATGCTGGTGGGGATGCTACTATATGTGACCAAGCCACTGTTCAACTCAATGGCAGTGGTGGAATAGCCTACTCATGGTTCCCAACACAGGGATTATCGAATCCCGACATTGCCAATCCAGTTGCCACTCCAAGCCAAACAACTACTTATACACTCACAGTACTAGATGAAAATGATTGCGTAAGCACCGATGATATGACCATCACCGTACAGGAATGTGATGAGGGTGGACCCATATATGTAAATCCGAATGGAACACCTTTTGGCGACATGCTTTATGACACCATTTATCAAAACACGATTGATACCCTAATATTGCCAAACCTGTTTGATCCTGATCCTAATGACCAAGTGGTCTTTAATACCTTTGGCCCTAGCCATGGAATATTTACCCAAGGGACTGATAGTTCCTTTTATTATCCAGCGGTGGATTACATAGGTAATGACTTGATAACATTAGTGGCTTGTGATACTTATTTCCCCATAGAATGTGATACCCTTGAAATCATGATTACTGTATTGCCTGAGCTCAACACTCCTCCATTATTTAATCCTCCAGGACCAATCTATGATACGATCTATACGGGTGATCTAGCATGTATTCCTATCTCCCTATTTGAATACCAAGAAGATGATACAGTATCACTGATACTTATCGATAACACGCCCTCATTTGGCAATGGGTCCATTAATAATGATACTACCTGTCTCAATTACACCGCTTCTAATGAATTTCTAGGACAAGATTCACTTTTCATCTCAGCTTGTGATCAAAACGATACTTGTAGTTTATTACAAATTTACTTGACCATATTGCAAGATGATGTGATTGCGCATGATGATGTATATACTACTGAAGATGGTATACCAGTACTATCCGCAGTTCTTAATAATGACACTATTCCCTATTCAGGCATACAAACTATTAGCATATACACAGCGCCCGAACACGGAGAAGTATTGATCAATAGCGATCAAACTTTACTTTATACTCCCACCCTTGGATTTATAGGAACGGATAGTTATGATTACATCATTTGTAACAATGATTGGGGGTGCGATACTGCCAGTGTATTTATCACCATCAATAATTTACTAAATGCAATTGATGATAGCTTAACGGTGCCTACTAATGAAACAACTATCATCCCTGCTATTGCTAATGATGAGTTGCCTATGCCTGATTGTTATACCATTACAATTACTGATTTTCCAATGTATGGAATTGTAATCCTCAATAATGATGGAACAATAAGCTACACATCAAACGAAAATTATACAGGACCCGATACATTTAGCTATGAAATCTGTTGTGCTGGCTACGGCTGTGAAATAGGCGTAGTAAATTTAACTGTACAAAACCTCACACCTCCTATTGCGGTGGATGATGAATACACCTATGATATGAATACCGAAATGATTCTCAATGTATTAGAAAATGATAGTGATCCCAATGACTTAACCATCACCATTACCTCCTTCCTTGGGGTAGCAAATGGCTCGATGGTGAATAACGGAAATCAATTGATCTACACTCCTGATGATAATTATTTTGGTACGATTAACACGATAACTTATACAATATGTAATAGTGCTGGATTGTGTGATGAAGGATTGATCATCATCAATATACTGCCAGTATGTGATATGTTCATCCCACAAGGATTCTCACCTAATGGGGATAGTGTTAATGATGATTTTAGAATCAATAGTGTATATACTTGTGACGAGTTCGCAAGCAATGAACTAGTAATCTTTAATCGTTATGGCGATGTGGTGTATAACCAAGAGAATTATGGTTTTCAAGGCTGGTGGGATGGGACATGGCAAAAGTCTAATGAACCAGTACCTGCTGGAACTTATTACTATATTCTCAAGTCCACTACAAGTGATCGAAAAAATCATCTCAGAGGTGCAGTTGAAGTATGGAGGTAAAATAGCATTACCTCATTCATAATTATGAATTATTAAAAAAAAGGCACAAAAATATTTTGTGCCTTTTTTTATTGAATTACAACCTTATCTACAATCCATACATCTTATTTTTTTTATTTAGCTTTAACCGATGAAAAATAGTTTCCTGCTCTTGTTATTTATATACTTGAGCAATCTCAATAGTCAGAACACCTTATCAACCCATCAGTTTTTGCTTATGCCACCTAATGCTGGATTAACTGCACTGGGCGGCATCTCCGCAGGTTATATTGATAAGGATCCCAGCTATGCCTATTGCAACCCCGCAAGCCTTAGCCCACTTATGCACAATCAATGGTCTATGAGTTTAAATCTATTGCCCGCAGGCATTACCCAAGGAAACTTATTTACAGCTTTTACACCTGATAGCCTTTACACCATCGGCGGTGGCATTCACTATATGCACTATGGCAGGTTCGATGAAACCGATCATTCTGGAAATGTAATAGGAAGTTTCAGTGGTGGGGAATATGCATTGGTTGCGAATGTATCACGCCCATGGAAAAACCTCCGTTTTGGTGCGGGTGTCAAAGGGCTGTATAGTCACATTGAAAACTACTACGCTACTGCCTTAATGACTGATTTCGGTGTTATGTACAGTAGTAAACAACAAAATTTTCAAGCAGGACTGGTCGTTAGAAACCTCGGTTTTCAAATCAAACCTTATACCACTGGAAATAGTGAACCGTTGCCATTAGAAATCAATTTGAGTTTCTCACAAAAACTGGCTTACCTTCCTTTTCGATATTTTATCATCATTCACGACTTACAAACATGGAAACTACTCGATGATTATGACCTGAGTACCACCACGAATATATTCGGTGAGGAGCCGAAAAAGAGAAATCAATTCACATCAAATCTATTTGCACATTTCAACTTAGCTGGTGAATTTTCATTAGGCAAATCACTCAAATTGAGACTGGGGTATAACCAAGAATTGAAGGCGGAAATGAAATCCGATGTCGTCCGGAATATTTCAGGTTTTTCCTATGGCGTAGGACTTGACCTGAGAAGGTTTGCTCTCTCTTATGCCCGCAATGGTTTTCACAAAGGAGGAGCTTATAACCATTTAAGTTTTAACCTAAACCTTGGCAAGCTTTCACCTAAGCCTACAAAAAAAGAAAAGCATACAATTACTAATGACACTGAAGACAAAACCAAGGAAGAGCAATCAGAAGTGAAAGAAAAACCCAAAACAAGAATCAACCGTTCAACCCAACCAATAAAAAGAAAACCCAAAGAAGAATAATTGGGAAAATTTTAACAACTCTAAATTATGAGTTTATGGCGATGCCTAAAGGCCCGGGCTGCTACAGGCTACACTGCGTTTCGGTCTTATT
>CAYZQX010000037.1:0-6943 GCA_964480615.1 uncultured Chitinophagales bacterium
TTGCCATAGAAAATAAACCTTCCAGCAAGTAGCGAGGACTTGTAGCAGATAGCCCAGGCCGCAGGCATCGCCATAATCGCATACTTATGAGTCATTTAGCAAGCCCTACCATAAGGCTAGAGTCCATTATTAATTATCCAGTGTCTAGTATCTAGGGCTTACTCAATAGCTCCGAAATTTTTTATAATAAAAGATTATAGAATATGCAAGTGCAAAGGAAATGCGCAAGAGTAATTGCGATTCAGTAAAAAAGCTTGCTTTATAGATAAGAAAAATTATCGCAAATACATTGCTCCTTCATATTGTATTAGCGATAGGGATTGACGTGAGTAACCAAGCGATAGCACAGGTTCTTGTTGCCATTAGAAAAATAACAATTTCGAAAGTAAGCCCACAGCGAGCAGCCAAGCCATAGCGCTGGTTTTGGCTTGCCATTGAAATATAACTTCCAGCGAGTACCCAGCCAGGACTTGTAGATGAAACCAAGCGTAGGCGAAGGTTCTTGCTACCTTTAAAAATCAAATAATAGCAAGCAATCAAACTACCGTTACGATATAGTGAAGCAAAGCGGAACTATAAAAAGATGCGGTGCAGATTCTGGCTCGCCAAAAGCAATCAATAAGCAGAAATAGGCCGGGCCTTTAGGCATCGCCTAATGTTAGTGCCACCTTAATATAGAACAGAATCTGAAGTCATATAATAGTTGAGTATTTATTATTTGATGGCTTCGTTATGTTAGAAATGATTGCAAGTGTTTAGTTATCTGCTTGCTATCATTACAATGCGCAAATTATATAATGCCAGTGTGTACTATTTGAATTTAGCAAATTCCATATACACAGGAAAGTGATCGCTATAGCCATTCACATATTCTTCCCGAACGTAAGTGCGATTAGGGATAGACCCCCATTTTTTATGTTTAAATTGCAACCATTCGGGATTGAAAATTTCCATGCTTGAACCTGAACCACATTCATTTTCCGTTAGGAGATTACTGGTTACGATGATTTGATCAATCATATTCCAATTTCCATCGTATATAAAAGAGCCTTGTCCTGAATTTTGGAGCGGTGTGCTGAGATTAATAAGTGGGTTCTTAGGGTTAATGGAAGCATTATTAATTAGGTTTACAATGTTTTGTTCGTTTGGATTTTCATTAAAATCACCAAGCAAAATAATTTCTGCATCAGGGTCTTCTTTGTATATTTGTTTTATTTTTTGCGCCAATGTATTGGCGCAAGCTACGCGTTTGGGTATCGAAATTTCATCACCGCCACGACGTGATGACCAATGATTCACAAAGATGTTGACGACTTGTCCTTTCCAATTACCAGTAGCCCATAATATATCCCTTGTATGATCGCCATCAGGCAGTATCACTTCAATAAATTCGGTTTTGATGGGTGTAAATACTTTTTCATCATACAGCAATCCCACGTCAATTCCCCTTTCATCAGGAGAGTCTTTGTGAATGATTTGATAGTGATTGCCCTTGAAGTACTTAGGATTTATTAAGTCTTGAAGGACGGTTTTATTTTCGATTTCACATACTCCTACTAAGACAGGTAAATCCTTACCTCCTACCGCTTCGATAACTTTTCTGATTTTGGTAAGTTTGTTGTAATACCTTACACTGTTCCATTTTAATTTTCCATCAGGTGTAAAGTCTTCATCCATGGTCTTAGGGTCATTGATGGTATCGAAGAGATTTTCGACATTGTAGAACATAACTTTATTTCTGAGCTTTGATGCAGTATTTCTAGTAGTTACAAAGCTGAATAGTGCAAGGGATAGGAAAACTAAAAAGGCTATTTGAAATTTATAATTCATTTTGTTTTTTACTGTTTATGTTTTGATTCCAGTTCCAAGCTGTACGGCACATATCGGCCACTTCATAACGAGGATTCCAGTTTAATATTTTGGCGGTCTTAGTATTGTCAGAAAATACGGCGACCACATCGCCAGCTCTTCTTGGGCCAATCTTATAATTGACTTTTACATTATTTATTTCTTCGAATGTTTCGATAAGTTCTTTTACTGTGACGCCTTTACCATTTCCAAGATTAAGCACATCAAATTTTTCGGCTTCATTATTCTGTATTAGGTATTCAATTCCTTTAGTATGAGCGTGAGCGATATCAGAAACGTGTATATAATCTCTAATGCAGGTGCCATCTCTAGTGGGATAGTCATCCCCAAAGATATGCAACATGTTTCTTTGACCATTAGCCGTTTCGATGATGACGGGCATTAAATTTTCAGGCTGACCAAATGGGTTTTCGCCAATGAGACCTGAAATATGTGCGCCTACAGGGTTGAAGTAGCGAAGCGCAATAAAATGCGTGGTGGATTGTGTAATTGCAAAGTCGCGAATAATTTCTTCACCGATTTTTTTAGTATTGGCATAAGGCGATTCTGCTTGCGCTAGAGGGGTTTTTTCGGTCACTGGCAGTTCATCTACATTTCCATATACACTGCAAGAGGAAGAAAATATAAAAGCGGGAACGGCATATTTGCCTGACAATTCAAGGAGATTAATGAGCGAATTTAGGTTATTGCGATAGTATAGAAGGGGATTTTTTACGGATTCAGGAACGGTTTTGTAAGCAGCAAAATGGATAATCCCAGCGATCGGCCCTTCTTTAACAAATACTTCTTCTGTGGCATGGATGTCACACAATTCTATTTTATAGTGTGTTACATGATGACCAGTAATTTTCTTAATATTATCTAATATCTTAGCATCTGATCTAGATTCATTGTCGATGGATACAGGTAAGTAGCCATTTTCAATTAAATCAATAATAGTATGGGAACCTATATAACCTGTTCCGCCTGTTACTAAAACTTTTTTCATCTTGTATTGTGGATTGACAATTTGTTGACTATCTGACTAAGCCCATTTTTCAGCAACACGGGATTGCGGTGCAATAAGTCCTTCATCTTAGCTAAATCAGGGACTCTACGCTTCATATCTCCTTCTTTAAGAGGAGGGAGGAAACAAATTTCAGATCGGGAATTGGTAATGGAAATAATTTCTTGTGCCAATTCTAATACTGTAATTTCCACATCACTGCCAATATTAAATACATCGTTTATCGTGTCAGCACGATCCATAGTTGCGAGGCATGCATCAATATTATCATCGATATAACAAAAGGTCCTAGTTTGCGCGCCATCCCCATAGATTGTGATTTTTTCGTTGCGTATTGCAGCTTGAAGGAATTTTGATACTACAAAGTCTGGACTTTGCTTAGGGCCGTAGGTGTTGAAAAACCTGAAAAGGGTGTAGGGTAGTCCAAATTCCTGAGCATAGCTACGACAAAAGGATTCTCCTACATTTTTCACGACTGCATAGGGCAACCTAGAATTTAAGGGTGTTGAAATCTCATTTTGAGGGAAACTCATGGATTCGCCATATACTTCAGAGGAGGATGCGAAAAATATCCTTTTTACCCCTGTATTCTTACAGAACTCAAGGATGTTTTGAATCCCTTCAATATCGCGAAGCACGAGCAGCGGATTTTCCAAAGTACGCTTTACCCCCACTACGGCAGCATAATGAAATACATAATCGAATTGATGACTAACCATAACAGTAAGTAACTCACCTCTATCATTAACATCGCACTGAATAAATTTCCAGTTATCGTAACTAGAAGAAGGAAGATTGCTTATTTTTCCAGTGAGTAAATTATCCGCAATTATGATTTGATTATTTGGGTTTTCAACTAATTTATCAGCCAAGGAGCTGCCTATAAAGCCACAACCACCTGTTATCAGTATTTTTGTTTTCATTATTTCCTAATGATTTTATTTATATTTTTAGCAGATCAAGGAGGTATTTTCCGTAGCCACTGGGTATGAGTGGAATGGCCAGTTTCTCTAACTGTGCGTTGTCTATAAAGCCTTTACGATAAGCAGCTTCTTCTATACAACCGACCTTTAGCCCTTGTCTTGCCTCAATTACGTGTACGAATTGTGCGGCTTGCATCATGGAGTCAAATGTACCAGTATCGAGCCAGGCTGTTCCGCGATCTAATATTTTGACTTGTAATTTTTTATTGGTAAGATAATGCTTATTGATGTCTGTGATTTCATATTCTCCGCGATTGCTTGGTTTTAGGTGCTTGGCAATCTCGACCACTTCATTATCATAAAAATATATTCCAGGAACAGCGAAATTGGATTTTGGGTATTTGGGTTTTTCTTCTATAGAAAGAACGAGCCCGTTTTCATCGAATTCAACAACTCCATAGCGCTCGGGATCTGATACGTGGTAGGCTGTAATAAGTCCACCATTGGTAATATTAGAATTTTCTAATATTTGTTCTACGTTTCCCCCATAGAAAATATTGTCACCTAGTATAAGTGCGACAGATTCTTTATCGATAAAACTTTCTCCTATAACAAATGCTTGCGCTAAGCCATTAGGGTTCGCTTGTTCAGTGTAGCTAAATTTACACCCTAACTGGCTGCCATCCCCTAAAAGAATTTTGAAATGAGGCAAATCTTTAGGGGTACTAATAATTAAGATATCATTAATGCCTGCATACAATAATGTGCTCAAAGGATAATAAATCATAGGCTTGTCGTAAATGGGCATTAGTTGTTTGCTTATACCCATAGTTATGGGGTATAGCCTTGTACCTGAACCTCCAGCTAATATTATTCCTTTCATAATTAATGATAATAATAGATAAATGCCTGCAATATTAATATAAATAAGTGAGCAATTATGCTGGTAATTAAAATAAAGCTAACTGCTAAAGTGACTAATATCTATAAAATGTTCTAAAATTTTGGACAGCTAAGGCCAGTGGATTTTCGGCAAATTTTCAACGTTTTGGACATCGGATGACTATTTAATGCGTGTTTTATAGCATATTAAGGAATTTTTCAAATTATTGACGTCTGAAAGGTGAAACTTTGAGAATTATAAAATTAAAGCGAGTAGAACTGCAAAATCTTTTATTTAGAAAGTAAATAAGGAACGCTTTTTGCAGAGCTAAATGGGGATCATGTAGTGTATAACGATTGGATTTAGAATCTGATTGAGAATCCATGATTCAAGTCAAATGTTAAAAGATTAATAATAATATAGGATATGAATTTGAATTTTTTACACAAGCTATTGCTGATAATTGTGTTGTTTGTAGTGCAAAATGTTGCTTATTCTCAATGTGATGCATTTGCGGGGATTGATTTTATGTCTTGTGGACATACTGCGCAGCTAGTGGGATCCAGTTCTACAGGAGCTGGGTACTGGACTGGTTCAGGCAGTTTTTCGAATCCAAATAGTTTACTTACGAGCGTTACAGTGGCTGAGTATGGCACTTATGTGTTTACATTTCATGCTACCGGTTCAGGATGTAGCGCTACCGATGCTATTACCGTAGTATTTGATGGGGATCCAACCCCGGCAAACGCTGGGTCCGATGCATCCACTTGTAATCTTTCCTATCAATTAGGTGCTAATACGCCTATTGTAGGAACTGGGACATGGAATGGCAACGGCATATTTTCGAATATTAGCGATCCAAATGCCACGGTCACGGTCACTGCTCCTGGAAATTATACTTTCTTTTGGACAACAACTAATTGCAGTTGCCCTCAGAGCATCGATCAAGTAAACATTAACTTTGGCAGCTTGCCACCTACCCCTAATGCGGGTGCAGATGCAAGTGTTAACTGTACAACTACTGCTACACTTAATGGTTCAGTACCTCCAGTCGGCAGTACAGGTACATGGACAGGCCCTGCTGGGGTTAGTTTTGGAAATATCCATCAGCCATCAACAACTGTCACTGTTCCAAATTCTGGAACTTATACGCTTACTTGGACTGTATCCAATTCTTGCGGTACTGCATCTGATAATGTGGTTTTAACATTTAGTAATCAGACCATAGAGGCAAATGCTGGAGTTGACCTACAGATATGCCAACAGCTAGGTGGATCACTAAGTGGCAATGCAGTTCCAGCTGGACATATCGGTACTTGGACCGGCGGTTCAGGTGTTGTGTTTGCTAATAACCATTCACCAAATACTAGCTTTACCGTCAATTCTTATGGAGTATATGTTATGCTATGGACAATTACTGGTCCTTGCGGAACCGATTCCGATCAGGTAATGGTCGAATTAGGAGGCATGCCAACCACAGCAAATGCTGGCCCCAATGATGTAGCTTGTGGATTGAACTACAATCTCAATGCAAATACACCATTAGTGGGCAACGGCCTTTGGACATCTAATACACCAGGCGTGATTTTTGGTGACCCTACTGACCCAACCACATTAGTTACAGTTCCTTCTTATGGAAATTATACTTTTACTTGGACTATTTCTAGTTGTAATTGTCCTGTTAGTGCTGACCAAGTTTCAATAAATTTTGTTGCCCCAATCAATGCAAGCGCGGGAATTGATCAAACAAATTGTAGTCTTACTACAAACTTGAACGGCTCAATGGCTGGGTCTGGCAATACAGGAACATGGACCTCATCTCCTGCAGGTGCTACTTTTCAAAATATACATAGCCAGACTAGTTCTGTAACTGTACCTGCACCTGGCACCTATACTTTTACATGGACGGTAGTTGGATCGTGTGAATCCGACAGCGATTCAGTAATAATTGTTTTTAATGGCAGTGCACCTACTCCTAATGCAGGAGCTGACCAAAACTTATGTGGAACAACAGGATCATTGAGTGCAAGTGCTTTGCCAGCAGGATATACTGGTACATGGACATCCACACCAGCAGGTGCTACATTTGGTAATAGCCACAGTAATACAACCAATGTAACTGTCCCATCGGCAGGTACATATACATTCACTTGGACGATCAGCGGAACTTGTGGAACAAGTTCTGATAATGTACAAATTACGTTTGGTGGCAGTGCACCTACTCCTAATGCAGGAGCTGACCAAAACTTATGTGGAACAACA
>CAYZQX010000037.1:7043-10909 GCA_964480615.1 uncultured Chitinophagales bacterium
ATATACTGGTACATGGACATCCACACCAGCAGGTGCTACATTTGGTAATAGCCACGGTAATACAACAAGTGTATCAGTCCCATCGGCTGGTATTTACACATTCACTTGGACGATCAATGGAACATGTGGAACAAGTTCTGATAATGTACAAATCACCTTTGGTGGCAGCGCACCTACTCCAAATGCAGGAGCAGACCAAAACCTATGTGGAACAACAGGTTCATTGAGTGCAAGTGCTTTGCCTGCAGGATATACAGGAATATGGACATCCACACCAACAGGGGCTACATTTACGAATAACCAAAGTAACACCACAAATGTTACTGTCCCAACAGCGGGTACTTATACATTTACTTGGACCATTGTAGGTTCTTGTGGAAATGGATCAGATAATATACAAATTACATTTGGAGGCAATGCTCCTACACCTAACACTGGTGCTGATCAGAACCTTTGTGGTACAACAGGATCATTAAGTGCAAGTGCTTTGCCAGCAGGATATACTGGTACATGGACATCCACACCAGCTGGGGCTACATTTACAAATAATCACAGTAATACAACCAATGTTACTGTTCCATCGGCAGGTACTTATTCATTTACCTGGACAATCAGTGGGACTTGTGGAACAAGCTCTGATAATGTACAAATTATATTTGGAGGCAGTGCTCCAACACCAAATGCTGGTGCTGATCAGAACCTTTGTGGTACAACAGGATCATTGAGTGCAAGTGCTTTGCCAGCTGGCTATGCAGGTATATGGACATCCACACCAACAGGGGCTACATTTACAAATAATCACAGTAATACAACCAATGTTACTGTTCCATCAGCAGGTACTTATTCATTTACTTGGACAATCAGTGGGACTTGTGGAACAAGTTCAGATAATGTACAAATTATATTTGGAGGCAGTGCTCCAACACCAAATGCTGGTGCTGATCAGAACCTTTGTGGTACAACAGGTTCATTGAGTGCAAGTGCTTTACCAGCTGGTTATACAGGTATATGGACATCCTCTCCTACAGGTGCAACATTTGCGAATAATCAAAGTAATATAACTAATGTAACGGTTCCATCAATAGGTACTTATATTTTTACTTGGACAATTACAGGAATTTGTGGTAATAGCAACGACATGACCCAAATAGTTTTCAATTCAAATACTGTTTCAGTAAATGCTGGAATGGATCAAACAATTTGTGGCAGTACCGCAAGTTTATCAGGTAGTAATCCATCTCCAGGGTCAGGTACTTGGTCATTTGTACAGGGAAGTGGGCTTATATCAAACCCGAGCTTGCCAAATACTCAAGTAACCAATTTAAGTGCTGGTGTTAATATTTTGCAATGGACAGTTACAAATGGTATTTGTCCTGCAGGAAGCGATCAAGTTACAATAACTACATCGACTAATTCAACGACGGCAAACGCAGGAGTTAATTTCCAAGTTTGTGGGTCATTAAGTGCCAATCTTGCAGCAATTTCTGCAGGAACTGGTATAGGTACTTGGAGCGGTTCTCCAGGTGTAATTTTTGGAAATATTCATCAAGCCAATACAAGTGTTACGGTACCTACATGGGGAATATATGTATTTACTTGGACTGTCAATAATGGTGTTTGCCCACCAAGCTCCGATCAAGTTGTTGTAGAGTTTGGGAATTACCCAACTCCTAGTAATGCAGGATCGGATGGTACTATTTGCGGATTGAACTATACACTGAACGGAAATCAGATATTGACTGGCACAGGTTATTGGCAAGGGCCAGGAATATTTTCAAATCCTATGGATCCCCATAGTACTGTGACAGTTCCCACTTATGGCACTTATACATTTACTTGGACTAGCTCAAATTGTAACTGCACACCTTCAGTTGATGAAGTATCAATTACGTTTTATCAATCTACAAATTCAAATGCAGGTCCTGACCAATCTTTGTGTGCTACAAACAATCAGACAATCAATCTTCAAGCTACAGTGCCTTCTATAGGAACTGGATTGTGGTCAGTAATCTCTGGATCGGGTAACTTTAGTAATGCAAGTTTACCAAGCACTCAGGTTTCGGGATTAAGCGCTGGTCAAAATGTATTTCAATGGACTGTGACAAATGGAACATGTACAAGTTCTGATCAGGTTGTAATAAACATTTTACCATCACAAAACATAACAGCAACAAGTAATTCGCCAGTATGTAGTGGCAATACAATATCATTAACTACAAATGGAACTGGAAGTTTTTCTTGGATTGGGCCAAATGGATTTACATCTAATATTCAAAGCCCAAGCATAATTAATGCAAGTAATATACACAATGGCACATATACAGTGACCGTTACAAATTCAAATGGTTGTACAAGCACATCGAGTGTGCAAGTAACTGTTAGTCCATTGCCTCAAATACAAGCAAATTCTAATGGACCGATTTGTATCGGTGCGACATTGCAATTATCATCAGGTGGCGGGGTATCCTATTTATGGACAGGTCCTAATGGATTCACAAGCAATCTTCAAAATCCAGCAATTTCAAATGTAACAGCCTCTGTGGCTGGTATTTATACTGTTCAGATTACGAATGCCCAAGGCTGCACTTCTACAGCTACAGTAAATGTAGTTATTCATCCAGCCGTGATAGCTACAGCCACTAACAATGGACCTATATGTGCGGGTAATACAATTCAGTTAAATGCAACTGGGGGGACAAGTTACAGCTGGTCAGGACCTTCTGGTTTTACCTCCACTTTACAAAATCCATCCATTAACAATGCAACTTTAAGTAATGGCGGGTTATATACTGTCATTGTGACTAATGCACAAGGATGTTCAGGTACTAGTACCACACAAGTTACCATCCAATCATTACCACAAGTTAGTGCTTCCAGCAATAGCCCTGTGTGTGAAGGATCTCAAATCCTATTGAACTCAAATGGTGGAAATTCATATGCATGGACAGGACCAAATGGATTTAGTTCTAATCAACAAAATCCAATGATTAATAATGCATCTGCTTCAGCGAGTGGTGTCTATAATGTAACTATAACCAATTCAAACGGGTGTACCTCAAATGCAAGCGTTAATGTGATCGTAAATACTGTACCAGTATTACAACTTAATAGCAATGGACCAATATGTGCAGGTCAAAATTTAAACTTATCGGCAACTGGTGCTAGCACTTATAGTTGGACAGGACCAAACGGATTTACTTCTACTGTTAGTAATCCAGTTATTCAAATGGCAGGTATTGGAAATGCAGGTACTTATACTGTAGTGGGTACAGGTGTAAATGGATGTACAACAACGCAATCGATACAGGTTATAATTAATCCATTGCCAAATGGTACTGCAACAAATAATGGCCCTGTATGTTCAGGGGCTGCAATAAATTTAGGTGTTAGTGGAGGTGCAAGTTATTCATGGACAGGCCCCAATGGGTTTACATCGAATTTGCAAAATCCAACAATTGCCAATAGTAATTTATCAAACGCTGGAACTTATCAAGTTGTTATTACTAATGCACAAGGTTGTACTTACACCACTTCAACAACAGTTATTGTTAATCCAAATCCAAATGGAACTGCTACTTCAAATGGTCCGGTTTGTATAGGTTCTACGATACAATTTAATGCTAGCGGTGGAGTTCAATATTCGTGGTCAGGTCCAAATGGTTTTACTTCATCAATTGCTAATCCTACCATATCTTCGGCCTCTGGAAATAATGCAGGGACTTACTCGGTTACGATAACCAATGCAGCTGGCTGTTCTGTAATTGCCACAACAACCTTAGTTGTCAATCCATTGCCGCAAGCAAGTGCAAGTAATAATGGCCCAGTATGTACAGGCTTATCCGCACAATTAAATGCTACAGGTGGCG
>CAYZQX010000037.1:11009-17873 GCA_964480615.1 uncultured Chitinophagales bacterium
GTGCAAGCAATAATGGCCCAGTATGTACAGGCTTATCCGCACAATTAAATGCTACTGGTGGCGCGAGCTATAGCTGGACAGGACCTAATGGATTTAGTTCATCTATCTCAAACCCAGTAATCAATAATGCTACTGCACAAAACGGTGGTACTTACACAGTAACAGTCACCGATGTAAATGGATGTAGCTCAACAGCCACAACAATCTTAGTTGTCAATCCATTGCCACAAGTAATCGCAAATAATAATGGACCTGTTTGTATAGGTGCTACATTGCAATTAAGTGCAGGTGGAGGTTCGAGCTATAGTTGGACGGGACCAAATGGTTTTAGTTCATCTCAACAAAATCCATCCATTGCAAATATTACAAATGCTGCAGCGGGTACTTATACTGTAACAGTTTATGGAGCAGGTGATTGTCAAGCCACTGCTACTACCTTAGTTCAAGTAATAAGCTTAGGCGATGTAATTGCAACTGCATCTAACAATGATGTGTGTATTGGTGGATCCATCCAGCTACAGGGAATTGGTAATGGTTTATTTAGCTGGACAGGACCAAATGGCTTTGTTTCAACATTACAAAATCCAATAATAAACAATGCAACAGTGTTGAATTCTGGTACTTACACGTTAACAGTATCCCAGAATGGTTGTACATCTACTGATGCCGTAAATATATCTGTAAGTAATGGCGCTCAACCATCAATTAGTGTCAATAATGATGGCCAGATTTGTACTGGCGGTACCATTAATCTATCAGCGAGCAGCGCAGCGAATTATCAATGGACAGGTCCTAATGGATTTACATCTAGTTTTCAGAATCCTGTATTGAATAATGCGACAAGTCTTCATTCAGGAACCTATACAGTAACTACTACTGACCTTAATGGTTGTGTAGGTACTAATAGTGTTGTGGTAACAGTAACTGATTCAACTGATGCCACAGCATCAAGTAATAGCCCTGTATGTTTAGGCGCAACAATCAATCTATCGAGTAGTGGTGGAGACAACTATAGTTGGATAGGTCCTAATGGCTTTAGTTCAAACTTGCAAAATCCTACTATAACAAATGCACAATTAGTAAATAGTGGTAATTACACTGTAACTGTTTCAAGTCTAGGCGGGTGTACGTCAAGTGCTAGTGTTAATGTTGTTGTAAGCGAAGGCGGCACAGCAGTTGCTAATGCTGGTCCTGATAAACAGATTTGTGGGTTGAGTACATTTATGTCTGGATTAATAGGTGGTTCAGGAACAGGTACTTGGTCCTCAGTACCAGGAATAATATATGGTGATATTCACGATCCAAATACTACTATAACAGTGCCTACTTATGGCATTTATGTCTTTACTTGGACTGTAAATGATGGTGCCTGTGGTTCAGCAACTGATCAAGTAATAATAGAGTTTGGTGGTGTACCTTCCCCATCAGTTCCAGGTGAGAATGATAACGTATGTGGATTAACTTATCAACTGATGGCAATTGACCCAGCGATAGGCAACGGTTACTGGACAGGTGATGGCGTATTCAGCGATCCAGCTGATCCAAATGCTACAGTTACTGTTGATGCTTATGGAACATATACATTTACATGGATTGTATATAATTGCAATTGTCCAACTTCTACAAGCACAGTAGATATCACATTTGAGGATTGCAGTACTCCTTGTGAGAATGATTTCGATTTCTGTGTTGGTCCTATGATTCCTTATGAACTCTGTATCGAATTCTGTGATATTACCGATGCAGTTATAACTGGAATTGAAGTTTCTTATAATTGTAGTATTACAATAGTAAATACACATTGTTTTATATATACAGCCTTACCAGGGTATGTAGGTGTTGACGTGATAACAATTACTGGATGTAATAGTAGTGGCGAATGTGAGACTGTTGTAGTAAATGCCACCGTAGGGGATTGTAGTTCGACTTTAGAACCTCCTATTGCAGTGGATGACAATACTACAACTAATGTTAATACACCTGTTACTATTAATGTATTAGTCAACGATTATGATCAAGATGCTGGAACGATTTCTATTTCCAATTTTACTAACCCAACCAATGGTTCGGTAATTATTGTAGATGGTCAATTTGTATACACGCCTAACAATGGTTTTAGCGGTACTGATCAATTTACATATACAATATGTGATAATGATGGGTTATGTGATACAGCTATTGTTAACATAACTATAATTGATACTTGTACTGAGCAATTACAATATTGTACAGGTCCAATGGAAACACTTCCTATATGTCCAAATTTCTGTGATTTGGGTAATGGAGTATTAATAACAGATGTAACAACGCCATTCTTCCATTGCAGTATTTCTTTAGTTGGAGATGATTGTATTAATTATACACCTGTTCCAGGTTTTGTGGATCTAACAGATGAAATTCATATTACTGCCTGTGATGCTTCAGGGCAATGTCAAACATTAATTATATATATCGAAGTAGGCGACTGTGACAATATTCCTGATGTGAATAATCCTCCTGTTGCTAATGATGATAATACAACAACCAACCAAGGAACACCAGTTTCTATAACCATCCTTTCAAATGATTTTGATCCTGATGGCGATGCCTTGATCTTAAGTGGATTCACCAATCCTAGCAATGGAACGGTCCAAGTAAGTGGTAATACACTAATATATACCCCTGCACCTGGATTCAGTGGTACTGACAGTTTTGTATATACAATATGTGATGGTGATGGATTGTGTGATGAAGCGATCGTTACAATAACTGTTTTGCCTTCTTGTACTGAAGATTTAATATATTGTACTGGTCCTATGACACCATTGCCAATATGTTTAAATTTATGTGATTTAGGCCCAGGAGCACACATTACTGAGTTAACAACTACTTATGATTGTTCATTGGTGATCAATGGTGATGCTTGCTTCACTTACACACCTTTGCCAGGATTTGTGGATATGACTGATAATATCATTGTAACTGCTTGTGATGATTCAGGATTGTGTATGGATATTGTACTTACAGTTTTTGTAGGAGATTGTGATAGCACACCTCCTTGTGTTCTTGTAGCTGATGCAGGTGATGACGATTCTGTTTGTGGAACCAATTACCAGTTAAATGCAAGTGGAAATGGTATATGGTCAGGTCCAGCTAACGTTATCTTTGCTAATCCTAATAGTGCGACCACATCAATTTCCGTAACATCCATTGGAGTTTATACTTTAACTTGGACTGAGGAAGAAGATGGTTGCACAAGTGATAGCGATCAAGTAGTAATTACTTTCAGTGCTGCCCCTAATGCATTTGCTGGGTCAGATCAAAATGTATGCGGTTTAACTGCATCTTTATCAGCAAATGGCAATGGTCAGTGGTCTGGTCCTTCTGGTATTAACTTTACAAATGCCAGTTCAGCAAATACGCAAGTTACTGCAACTACTGCTGGTACTTATAATCTTACTTGGACATTAGATGCCACTAATGGTTGTTCATCTGCTACTGATGTTGTCTCGATAACATTCAATAACACTACTTACAATGCTGGCACTGATAACGATATATGCGGATTAACTTATGCACTATCTGGAATAGGTAATGGCGGTAGTTGGTCAGGAGGATCAGGTAGCTTCTCGAATCCTAATAATGCAACTACTACTGTAACAGTTCCAAGCTATGGTACTTATACATTTAGCTATGGTAGCAGCTCTTGTTTTGATCAAGTAACAATCGAATTCCATGAAGCTGTAAATATATATGCTGGAGCGGATCAATCTTTGGGTTGTGGTATTACCTCAGCATCATTGAATGCAACCACTTCTCAAAACATCGCTGGCCATTGGGAGATCGTAAGTGGATCTGGAGTATTTGCTAATGCCAATAATCCTGCAACACTGGTAAGTGGATTAAGCCTCGGAGATAACGTGTTTACTTATGTAAGTGACAGTGATTTAACCTGCGATACGACAGGTGATAATTTAGTTACTATCAATATAGCTAGTGGTTCTGGAAGTGTAGTTGCTAATGCGGGTGCTGATGATTCAAGTTGTGGAACAACTTATTCACTTAATGCCAGTGGTTCAGGTACTTGGTCAGGATCTAATGGAGTTGTTTTTGCTAATCAAAATTTAGCTAATTCTCTGGTTACTGTTCCTGCTTTTGGTAGCTATACATTTGTATGGACAGTAACGGGTACTTGTGGATCTGATACCGATGAAGTTACAATTGAGTTCACTCCACAAATTTCAGTACAAGCTGGCGCTGATCAATCATTGGGTTGCGGTACCACATCTACTACACTGAATGCAACCATCGTAGGTGGTTCAGGTGCTTGGAGCGTTGTCTCTGGTAGTGGAGTATTTGCGAATGCTAGTAATCCGACTACAACAGTAAGCGGATTGAGCAATGGCAATAATGTATTCAGATTTATGTACAGCGGTACAAATAATGGATGTGCAACTAACTTATTTGATGATGTAAACATTAGCTTGTCAAGTGGTGGTTCTTCAGCGATTGCTAATGCAGGGTCTGATAATTCAATATGCGGCCTTTCTTATACATTGAATGCCTCAGGTTCAGGTACTTGGTCAGGACCAGCTGGGGTGATATTTAGCAATATGAATAGCCCACAAAGTGCCGTTGCTGTTCCTAGTGTAGGAAATTATACATTCACTTGGACTGTTACTAATGACTGTGGAACCGATACAGATGAAGTTATAATAAGCTTCACAGAGTCTGCAACAATAAGTGCAGGTGCTAATATTGAATTATGTGATGCCAATAGTACGACACTTGCAGGCTTTATCAGCTCAGGTTCAGAAGGAACTTGGAGCTTTATTACTGGCTCAGGAGTGGTGCAAGGAATACATAACCCTAATGCAACAGTAACGAATCTCTCTGATGGTATAGTGGTAATGCGTTATACTATTACAAGCAGTACTTGTGGTGCTGGTTATGATGATGTTACTATTAAGGTTAATGATCCTGTTATATGCGGCGATAACACCATTGATATCGACAATCAATTAACTTGTGGTGAAGAAACAATTTTCTGCTCTGTGGCAGCAATACCAGAGGTGTTCTGTATCGAATGGTGTACAATTTCTAATGCCGAGATTACTGAAACTTCAACTTTATTTGATTGTAGTATTGTGCTAGTAGGGGAGTCTTGCTTTAGATATACCGCACTTCCTGGGTTCAGCGGTCTTGAAAATATTATAGTTACAGGATGTGATGGTCAAGGCAATTGTGAAACAATAACAGTATTAGTTCAAGTAGGTGGTTGTGATGGCAATATAGATGCGAACAATCCTGAAGTTGGAAGCGAAGGAAGTACAGGTAGTGAAACAGGTGAACAATCTGGTACTGAAATTCCTGAATCTCAATTAGTTCAAACTAAAGAATGTGAACTTGCAATCGCTAATGGCTTCACACCTAATGGAGATGGTGTTAATGATGTGTTAAACATAACTGGTGCTGACTGTTATGACAGCGTAGTATGGACAATATTCGATGTTACTGGCAAAATTGTATTTAAGACTGATGATATAGCTAACCTGAAGTGGAATGGAAGCATCATTGGTAATAATAAAAATAGCCAAGAAGGAACCTACTTCTACATCATAGAAGCTCACGGTATTGATCTTCATAAAACCAGTAAAGGATTTATTGAAGTTAGAAGATAGTTATTTAATAAGTAGAATGTAGGATGTTAATGAATATCCTACATTCTTTTTCATTTGTTTTTACCCCAATTTTAAGTTCCAAAAGAAGAAATTAATAGTATGAAGAAGTTTATTTTTCTTATTGCAATGATGGTGTATAGTATGGCTTATAGTCAGACTGATACCAGATATAGCCAGTATATGTTTAATGGATTAGTTATTAATCCTGCTTATACTGGTACTACAAATAATTTGAATGCAGTATTGTTTTATCGGAATCAATGGGCTGATATTCAAGGTGCACCAAAGACCATAAGTCTAAGTATTCATTCACCTGTAGGTGCCCATCGAAAAGTCGGATTGGGCTTTATTGCTGAATCAGATAAAATAGGTGCCAATGATATCTTGGATTTATATTCACTTTATTCCTATAAAGTAAAGCTGGGAAATGGTGTTATGTCCGCTGGATTGCAAGGCGGCTTGACTATTATTCAATCCTCTTTAGCTAACTTGCTCACACCTGAAGGCGTGCCTGATGTAATGCTTGGCAATAATACTTATGCTAAACCTAATTTTGGATTCGGTTTGTATTATTACAATGAGCGTTTTTTTGCTGGATTTTCTGTTCCTACAATATTGGATTATCGCAAGGCTGATATAGGACCATTCTTTGATCGTCAGTATCGTCAGTATATTGTTTCCGGCGGTATGATAATGCCCCTTAGCGAGAATATTAAGTTAAAGCCCTCCATATTATTTAAGTCGATACCTACTATTTCACCAGTGCGATTCGATTTGAATGCTGCTTTGTATTACCAAGAAAATTTGTGGATAGGTGCGGCGTTTAGAACATTCGATGGGTTTGATCCTGAGTCTATAGGTGTACAGCTAGGACTTAAACTGAACAATGGGTTAAAGATAGGTTATGGCTATGATTATAATCTCAATGATATAGCTACTGTTTCTAATATAGGTACACATCAAATTGTATTGGGATTTGAAAAGCCTCTAAAAAACACCAGTGTGCTTTCTCCTCGATATTTTTAATTCATAAAAAAAATGAGACCCGCTATTTTTAGGCGGGTTTTTTTGTGCCTTATAGATAGGAATATCACAGTGCTGGATAATTGTATTTTAGAAATTATTTCATCAATCAATATAAGAAAATTAGGGCGATGCCTCCGGCCCGGGCTATACAGGGCTTCGCTGTCGCTTCGGTACAGCA
>CAYZQX010000038.1:0-17808 GCA_964480615.1 uncultured Chitinophagales bacterium
GATTCTTGCTTGCCATAGAAAATAAACCTTCCAGCAAGTAACGAGGACTTGTAGAAGAAACCAAGCGTAGGCGAAGGTTCTTGCTACCTTTAAAAATCAAATAGTAGCAAGCAATCAAACTACTATTACGATATTGTGAAGCAAAGCGGAACTATATAAAGATGCGGTGCAGATTCTGGCTCGCCAAAAGCAATCAATAAGCCTGGAGCAGCCCGGGCCGGAGGCATCGCCATAATCCTGAATTAAAGGAACATTGCATTTGACTTTATTGAGGAACTCAATTTTTGTTTTGCCAGCAATAATTCCTAATAAGTAAGCTCTTTTTTTATTTTGCCGATGAATTTTTGTTTCTTTTGCTCGTTCATTTTATTCGTGCTGAATTCGGCATTTTGTAGGCCTCCAAAATAGAGGGCTTGCCACAGTGCCAAGCCACTGCTAAACCCTGTGAGATAAAAACCTTGATAAATATTGTAAGCACCATATCCTAGAAAAAATAGTTGTAAACCGATTGATGAAAGCCCTGCTCCCCATGCGCCAGCATATATTTGACCTACACCTGGCATAAATGTACTGAGCTTCCTAGCCCTATCAGGATTCTTGAACTTCGGTATATTTTTCTTGTTAAATAAATTGGTATCAATTGATGTGTGTGTGTCGCTGTATTTTTGATAATATGTTTTTGCATTTTCCCAGTCTTGCATGTTGCAATAATTGAGAATATAAAGCATAGAAATATTGTCTTTAGTCACTGCTGTATGCTCGTTGTTTATAGGGTATCGCTGTAAGGCCCTCAATGATTCGGGATATTGGTGATTGAGATAATGGACCAATGCAGTTTCATACATCACTAGGCATTGCTGATCAATCTCTAAGGCGGTCAAGTCAATTCTGGTAAGGTTTTGAATCGCATTTTGATAGTCACCCAAGGCCTTGTAACACCAAGCTTTTTTTAATAAAATTGTTGATTGATTTTCGGGGTTTTCAGTGTAAATAATTCGCTCATAGGCAAGTGCTGCTTCTTGAAAACGATTGATTGAAAACAAGCTATCAGCTATATGTATATTTTGCTGACTATGCGTATTAATCGGGATACATAATACGCATAGGTATATGAAGATTAAATAATACTTTTTGTGTGATTTTTTCATTCCATTCATCATTTGTAATTTTAACTGATAATGCACTGCCCCATATATTCCCGATATAGAATAGTGAAAATAATCCGCCATAGAAATAGGTTAGTGGGTGGTCCCATCCTCGCTTATGGATATTTTCATAAAACTGTAAGCCTAGAAAGGTGATAGGCAGCAAGGCGGCAATGCCTTGCTTGGGCTTGCCACCATAAACCTTTCCACTACCAGGTAATATGGCTGAACATAATCCAGCAATTAAAGGTGATTTTCGTTTTTGCAATTTTATATCCTGAAAACTAGCTAGTAGTTTAAGCTCAGGATCATTGAGAGCGTAATTAGAATAGCTAAATTTTTGGCTGTGCTGTAGAAAGCCTTGTCTGTCATTTTGCAACAATGAAAGTCCCGCTTTTTGAAAGTGAAAATATTCCATAGAGATATGAGGCTTCACTTTATCTAATAAGGAGTCTGCACTTGCATAATGACCCATATAAGTCAAACAATAGATGGCTGTTATTTTTGACTTTTCATATTCCTGATAAGATGGCGTAATGAGATCAAAATGATGCGCTGAAAGATCGAGTTCCTTCTTGTAGAAATAGTATTGACCACGCAAAAAATTTAATTCATTGTTAAATTTTTCATCCTCGCTAGCAGTTGGCAATTCCTTTAGTAGTTGTGCTAGCTCAGTATTGTAATTGTGATCAAAAAGGTATCTTGCAAAGTCAATTTCGTGGTGCAAATAAATTGTATCCTGCGCTAGGGGCTGGCCATTGCAATTATTACTTATACCGGTAATCGATATCAATAAATAGATAATTAAACAAATACAATAAGGATGGAATCTCATAGATTGCCTTTGTTTTTTACCTTGTAAAATATAGGTAAGTCGTTGTATTTTCCTGTCTTGGGATTGATCTTAGGAGGTATAAAATCTAGCGTGCTTATCCTATTACAGCGCAATAATCTATCAGCGGAAAGGAAGAGCCCTTTTATCATCCCAAATTCAGCAATCGAGGCTTTTGAGAAATTAGAACAGCTCAAATCATATATACATCTATTTCCCAGCTGTGGAGACACTAGGTTTTGATAAAATGCCATACCCCCTTTTAGTAAGAGGCTTATGGGGTTGTATTTTGCAATCTTAGATGTTTTCTTAGTGTTCAGTATGGTCTTTGTATTTTGGGTATTCGTAGATCCGTAATGCGAATGGTATTGTAATACTTCACTTTGGCTTAACATGGTTAATTGATCCTTAGTTGGGTTCTGTGATGATAACAAAGTGCTATACAATGCTAATAAAATGAAGAGACTATTCACACTTTTGAGCATTCGTAGGAATTTTAAAATCATAATATTTATTAGGTGCTTCCTCATTAATTTTGAAATTTCCAAGTATGGTTCTGGATATACTGGAATCGCCTTTTATTGGGTAATTAATTTCGGTAATTTTTTTTGGCAAGGCTATTTTGTCGAGTTTTACATAGTCTTGAAAATATATTTTTTTTACGGCCCTGTCTTCTAAATTAATGTAACCAATATAAGATGGATTGTTGTCTTTAAATACCAATTCAACTTTTTTTATTGGATTTCGATCTGGATTGCTTGGGATATAGGTATTGACTTCATACCCATCTTCTTCAGTGGTCTCTTTTAATATCATTCCAAGTTTATCCAAACCCATGTTATAAGATTGATTGCTAAGAAAATAATTAAAGTAGGTATAACTTGTTGAATATTCTTCACTAATCTGTGTGCTTACTGTATTGTCCTTGGGGTAATAAATTGCGAGTTCGCCATATTTATTAGTGGATACCACCATCTCTACCGGCTCACTGAAATGCGTAACCATTTTGCCATTCATGGAATAATGAAAGTCGGAGTTTAATCTAACAGAAACGCCTTTTGTAACTTGTCTTGTAGTTAATGTACCGCTGATACGCTTGAGAGGAGGAGACTGAATGAAGCATAAGGAAAAAATTCCAATACCTAACACAATGCCGTATAGGCCAGTAAGCGAATGGTGAACTGAGCATTTATATTGATTAATGAATCTCATTTTATTGAATAATTACATGCAAATATATAAATCAAAATTGTATATCGAATTTGTTGTGTTTAGCCCCCTACACTTATTTGGGTTTGGTTGTATTTAGTATGATTACCAAGCTAACTCAATAATGGATGAAAAGCTTCCTAATTGTGAGGTGCTCAGTCTTGAATAATTCTATTTTTTTCAATTGTGGCGATGCCTAAAGGCCCGGGCTATACAGGGCTTTCTGATTTTGTTAGTTTTTAAAGGCCATCAGAATCTTCGAAAGCTCGATTTGCTGGCGCTACGGTACTGGGGTGGCGGGCTTTTGTCTATAATAAATACAAGCAGTTAAAAGCCCGCCACCCCAGTACAAACCCTTCCTATCCCTATCGCTGGCTGCGCGATTCACGATTTATGATCCTTATGTTTGTTGCAGTAACTAAATAAAGTCCAGTGTCCAATATCCAGCGTCTAGAGTCTAGTTAAAGTGATTCACGATTTACGATCCTGATAGGCTAGCACGATTTACGATTTGCGACAATATTATTTATTGTAATCAGGAGTCCTTTTTAAGTATCTAACACATGATATAAACTGTCTAATTGTTTGTTATTTTATTTTAATTAGATTTGTGTTATAAATATACTTAAATGAAAAACCTAATTTGTCTAGCTTTATGTGTGATCTTTTTATTGAGCGGTTGTAGCAGGGATCAAAGTGTTAGCTGTCCTAGTTTTAAAGGGAAGCAAGGCGAGCGCTTGGAGGCCAGCACTACAAATCATAAGGTAAAAAAATTAAAGCAAAAGCACAATTCATCAATGCGTGGACACAAGGAAGACGCTCTAGTACTCCATACTAAACTGGTTAATGATGTAATGCAAAACAGGCTGCTTATTATGCCTGTGGTGGCTAAGGAAAGACAGTTGGTGATGAAGGATGAGCCACTTGTAATGTTGGATGAAAAACCTGCCATCAATTCGACTGAAAAATTGAGTCTTTCTGGTCTAGAGATTCCCATAGCTGAACCTGAAAAAGGATTGAAGGGAAAATTGCAGAATATCAAAGTTAAGGTTGCTGCACGTATGATTGAACGAACTATGAAAAATTCGAAGTTGTCTAAATCAGTGGCACCGAATGGAACGCTCAGCACAGCAGACAAAATGGCGATTTGCTCTTTGGCTTTTGGCCTTGCTTTTTGGCTCCCCTATATTGGCTTTGTTTTTGCCGTTGCCGCCTTGATATTAGGCATTGTGGCTCTTAAAAAAGGTACAAATAAAATAGGGATGGCAATTACTGGAATCGTATTGGCGTCTTTGTACATTTTAGGTTTAATATTTTTGATCTTGTTGTTTGCTGCTGTCTTTGGGCTTTTCTATTGATCAATATTTTTTACTGTAAGAGGATGTACTAATATTGCCTGATAGCACTTCAGCCATGATCAATGGACTTGTCTTATAATCGGTTGTGGAGTAGGCTTATGACACATTGAGGTCTATACTATTGCACATTAAATAGGGTTATTCGAAAAGTAACTAAAGGGACTATTGATTGGTCAAGCATTCGTTATTTGCTTCAGTATATTCATTGTAATTCTAGCTTTTTCGTGCACTAAAGATAGATATTTTGATAACGACAATTAGCTTAGATTGCTCGACTAGGGTAAGTAAATTTTCTTAGTAATTTTATTCTGTGTGGTGCTAATTTTTAGCATATAAATTCCTGAGCTTATGGAATTGATTTTGTTGTAGTGATTGCCTGTAAATGAATCAATACACTGACCCATTAAGTTGATAATATCCACCCTATAAATTGGTTCGCTATTCGGAGTGCTTATTCGCAAGTTTTCTTGTTCTATTAGAACTTGTACTTCATATTGATCATAAGGGTCAGCAATTCCGCTGCATATTTCAGCTTGAGCACTTAATGTTAAAGGATAGGAATTGGGATATGCATTGGTTATTATATGTATATCATCCGTATATAGACCTGGAGGTAAAGATTCTAAGTCAGGATTAAAAATAAAACTCAGCCAATTGGTTTCCGCTGATTCGATGATAAATGGAAGTGCTGATTCTAATACAAATGGTGGTTCTATGCCAACAACATCAATTAACTCCAATGGCACATTGCCTGTATTAGTTATACTGATGGAACGATAGGCAGAGTTCCCCGCAAGCCCTCCACAAGAGGTTCCGAGATCAAAAGGATCTTCAACGATTTCATAGGATGCACCTACAATATTAAAAGCTAAAACTTGATTAGTGGACACTGGAGTGGTTTCTTGGTTGATAACCAAGAAGGAGTTCAAGATAATGGTCAGGGAACCAGCAGTATATTGTCCTACAAATATTGTGTCAGTACAATTAAGAATAGGGTCTAGTGGTCCAGGTGTATAAAACATATCGAGGGTTACTGTATAGCTTGTAGCATCGTAGGCTAGTTCATAAGCTGGTGCTGTGCAAGGCCCCCATGGTTGCACAGTTTCCACTACTACGAATATGGGTTCAAAAGGTGCTGGCTCACTAGGATAGAGATAATAATTAGTTATAGACTGCGCACCTAACTTTATAGTTGCAACTAAAATTAGTACAAAGAATTGAACTGCTTTCATAATATAGCAAATATAACGGAAATAAATGATTGTTTTATTTTGGCGTATTGCTTCATAGATTGCTAATCATCATTAGCAATTTGTCTATGGTGCGATAATCCGATCAGTTTCTAAGATGGGTATGGAATTGTTGATTATTTGAGAGTTGTTATCCATAATAATTTGACCTCTATTTTTTTTCTTGCCTTTAATGATTATCCCATCCCATTTTTCATTGCAGCGATTGAATATTGTAGCATTGTGCAATACGATTTTAGATCTTGGCGACAGTATAATTTTAGCGCCTTCAGGCATTGAGTATCGACAATACAAATGGAGTTCAGCGTTTCTACCTATTATGAGATCGCCTTGGAGATTCTTATGCCCCTTCCATTCTTGCTTAGTAAAGGGCTCAATTGTTATCATTGCGCTGGGATCGTATGTACACCATAGAGGAACGAGATAATTTTTATAATTTTTTGCTTCGGAGTGGAAATTAGCTTGTACTTTGCCTATCTGACAAGGGGTTATAGCGAGCTGTAATGAATTGTAATCCATTATATTGTTTGATATTTCATCGGGGGAGTCACAATTAGCATTAGCAGGAAAATTGAGATTGAAACAATTGCTATTATTAGGCGTATCATCGCAGCCATCACTTCCTTTCCATGTATGTCCTAAACCCATGGAATGACCCACTTCATGGTTTAGTTGACAAGAGAAAAATACCGCCAAATGATTGAACAAGTCATCCCTTGTTCCTTGGTTTTGTTCAAAGTATTGTTGAACTCCAGCTATCTTAACCCATTCAGTGGTGCCCACTCCATTGTTCTTCGCACCATAGGTCTTAGAACCTATACTATCAGCAGGATGCTCTAAGAAAAACACATTGCATACACTGCCTTTTTGAATGCCATATTTTTCATACTGCTTAGAAGAGAACATGCTGTGTGGTGAAGAGCTATTTTTGTTGAATATAGCTCGCTCACTGTCCCAATGAAAATAGATCCCATCATCACCTGGTATATTGGGATCTGGTGTCAATTCTAACTGAACATTTAAGGGTAAAACCGGAGTATTATTACCCGCAGGCAATACCATCTTTTGATTATTCGCTAATCGGTTATTGGAATGTTTTAACATAGCCAATGCAAAATTCTTAGCAAGTGTGGTATCTAATTGACGCTTGCTGTTCTCCTCGAAAATGTAATGAAAATTGATCCTGAAATATTTTGTAGGATTCAATGCAGGATTTAATGTGTCGGGCAGATAGGACTCCCATTCATTACAGCAGGAATTGTGTTTTGTGTCAATATTTTGCTTGAGCACTTGGCAGCTAAGAGCTATAGAGTGGAATGTGCCAATCCATAATATAAAAGTAAAAAGGAAAGTCTTCCCGTTCAGCCTATTTTTATCATTAAACAACATATTTAACTTCGTTTTGAATGACAAAGATATACTCTTATAGTCTAATATAGTTGTATGGTGAGTTATGGTCAACTCAAAGTTGGTAAGTGTCGTATTGGCAATGTGGATTAACTCTAAGGCTGTGACAGTTGGTGATTCTTTTCATCTTTATAAAGTTATGGATTCCTAAATGATCAGCTTATATTTCTATACTAAATTCTAGGGTTGGTTTCATCCCTATGCAATGACTTTTATTATTTGTCAACTAGCTAATCGCTAACCATATAATACTTAGGATTTATAGGCTAACTAAAAATTCATTGGATGTATAGGTGTTGCAATTTTATCTTTGATAATAGGTATTGCTGGTGAAGAGGATATGATTGTAAATTAGTTCGCACCATCTTATCGGGATACAGGTTGAATAATACGGATTTAAGCTCTTTAGTTTTAGTATGATGGATTGCAGCATAGCGAAGCACTTTTTCATGATCAGATTGTTTTTTTGTATTTGCGATAGGGATAGACGCGAAAAGCCCACAGCGAGGCACGAGCGAGGACTTGTAGCAAATAGCCCGGGCCGCAGGCATCGCCATAATCGCAAACTTTTGAGTTATTTAGCAAGTCCTCTTTAGCAAACCCTATATAAACACTAAATATCTCCCATTGTTCAATGATCACTTGTGTATATACAAAATGGATTTGTTTTAGGGGAGAAAAATAAATTATCAATATGGTGTACATTTATAGATTGAATTTTAAAAATTATATTACTTTTAGCCTCTATGAGTAGTAAGAAATTATCAATTGTATTGTTGGGATTTTTATTTGTATTATCGGTTCTTCATTTTTTTTCAGCAAGTATAAGTAAGGAAGTATTGATCAGCCTGAGGTGGTTGTTTTGCGGCCTATTGATGTATTATGGATGGCAGCGAAAATCATTGACAATATGGATATTGATTGCCATGGTTATAGGAGCTGAGATAGGCTATGATTTTCCATCGGTAGGTAAGGAGTTACAGGTGCTGAGCAAGGTTTTTTTGAAATTGATTAAGTCGATAATTGCGCCGCTATTGTTTGGAACTTTGGTGCTGGGGATCGCTGGACATGCCGATATTAAACAAGTAGGACGTATGGGTTGGAAATCACTGTTGTATTTTGAAATCGTTACAACCATCGCATTGTTTATAGGCTTGGCTGCAATTAATATTAGTAAGGCGGGTTATGGGCTTGTACCTCCAGCCGAAATGAATGATGAAATACTGCCTGCTACTAGCCAAACTTGGCGGGACATCATACTCCATATATTTCCTGAAAACCTTGCTAAGTCGGTAGTGGAAGGACAGGTATTGCAAATCGTGGTATTCAGTATATTGTTTGGTATCGCGCTAGCACTGGTCAATGAGAGGATGCGCAAACCGATGTTGGATTTTTGCGAATCGCTGAGCGAAGTGATGTTTAAGTTTACTTCTATCATTATGTATTTTGCCCCTATAGGTGTAGGCGCAGCGATGGCCTATACTGTTAGCCACATGGGTATCGAGGCATTGATTAACTTGTTCAAGTTATTAGCAACTTTATATATTGCTTTGATTGTTTTTATGGTGTTTGTATTCTTGCCGGTGGCTTGGATAACAAAATTGCCTATACGCAAGTTTGTAAGTGCTATTTCCGAGCCTGTGTCTATCGCCTTTGCCACCACCAGTTCAGAGTCAGCGCTGCCAAAGGCGATGGAGGCGATGGCCACCTTAGGTGTGCCGCGCAAGACCATTGCATTTGTGATGCCTACGGGCTATAGTTTTAACTTAGATGGTACAACCTTGTACTTAGCTTTAGCATCAGTATTTGTGGCTCAGTGTGCAGGCATTGAGATGTCGTGGGGTGAGCAAATTATTATGGTCTTTACCCTTATGCTCACGAGCAAGGGCGTAGCAGGTGTTCCTCGTGCATCACTTGTTATTCTACTTGGTACTGTAGCATCCTTCAACTTGCCGGTATGGCCTGTTTTTTTAATTTTAGGTATTGATGAGTTGATGGATATGGCGCGAACATCAGTGAATGTGATAGGCAATTGTCTCGCTACATGGGTGATCGCAAAATGGGAAAACGAGGTTTAGTAGCTCTTTGCCTTTTAGTGACCAGGCGATTTATCGAAACTCATGTAATTTTGCAGTGCCGAAATTTTTGCAGCCGTTGATCGTTCTAAGTAAGCCTTAGTTAGGCGTACTTTTATTTATTGCAATTAATTATTTTATTATCCCTGTGGAATCTATTATTCACAATCCATATAAGTATAATCACAGCCTCACTGAATATAAAAGGTGGCCTACAAGAGTCGTAGCAATCGGAACTGTGCCGATGGGCGGAAATAATCCCATACGCGTGCAATCTATGACCACCACGGATACATTAGACACGAAGGCTACTGTAGAGCAGACTATCAAAATATTTGAAGCAGGAGGCGATTATGTGCGTATTACAGCACCTAGCAAAAAGGAAGCTGAAAATCTTGCGGTGATTAAAAAGGAGCTTAAAAGTAGAGGATACGATATTCCACTCATTGCCGACATACATTTTACCCCGAATGCTGCTGAGATTGCTGCCCGAATAGTTGAAAAAGTGAGGATTAATCCAGGTAATTATGCCGATAAAAAACGGTTTGAATACCGCTCCTATTCCGATAGCGAATACGATGAGGAGCTAGAACGCATACGCAATAAGTTTATCCCACTTGTAAAGATATGCAAAGAAGCGGGAACGGCTATGCGCATAGGAACTAATCACGGATCGCTATCCGATCGAATACTTAGCCGCTATGGCGATACCCCAATGGGTATGGTAGAGTCCGCCCTAGAATTTGTAAGGGTATGCGAGGCCTATGATTATCGACAGATCGTGTTGTCCATGAAAGCATCAAACCCTAAGATAATGGTTGAAGCTTATCGACTATTAGTTCACCAAATGATGCAGGAGGCTATGAACTATCCCATACATTTAGGTGTGACGGAGGCGGGTGATGGGGAAGATGGAAGGATTAAATCGGCAGTTGGTATAGGTTCCTTACTTGAGGATGGGATCGGCGATACCATTAGGGTATCACTAACCGAAGCACCTGAGAAAGAAATCCCTGTGGCCATCCGATTGATAGCACCTTATGAGAATAGAATGAATCACAAGGAGATACTGCCCATCTTCCATTATTCCAAAGACCCATTTCATTACAAAAAAAGAGAAACAATTGCTGTACAACGTATAGGTGGTGACAATGTACCTGTCGTGGTGGCTGACCTATCTCACAAGACGGAAATACTGCCTAAGGATCTAAATAATTATGGCTATCATTATGATGATGAGCTGGATAAGTGGCATATAAGCGATCAAGCAGCAGACTATGTGTATATCGAATCTAGTCAACTGGATTTTGAATTGCCTGGCACTTTGCAAGTCATTGTAAAGCATTCGCATTATGCGCGGTTAGTAGAAAAAAAATCAGCCATTCCGCTTTGCGATATACAAGAATACCTCAGTCATTATCAATCAAATAAGCATATTGTATTTGTGAAGATGGATGTCAATGACTTATTGCTTGAAGAGGCATCAATGGTATTGAATAAAGAAAATATAGCAATTGTATTAGATTCGGAAAACAATCATAAAATGGCTGAAATGAGAAGGGTGTTTTATGAACTTATAGATCAACATTCTAAAATACCTGTAATCCTATATAATGATCTTTCTCCTATTGACATGGATATAGATCAGTTGCAATTGTCGCCAGCTGTAGATTGTGGCCCTTTGTTCTGCGATGGGTTTGGCGATGGTATATGGTTAAAATCGGCACACCCACAAATCAATAGTATTGCATTTGGAATATTACAAGCCAGTCGCTCGCGTATTTCAAAAACCGAATATATATCCTGCCCTTCATGCGGACGTACCTTGTTTGATTTAGAGGAGACGACCGCTTTGATTAGAAGTAAAACAGCACATCTCAAAGGTGTGAAGATAGGCATCATGGGTTGTATTGTAAATGGACCAGGTGAGATGGCTGATGCCGATTATGGCTATGTGGGAAGTGGGATTGATAAGATTAGCCTGTACCGTGGGCAAAACGTCGTGAAGAAAAATATCAATAGCGATAAAGCAGTTGATGAACTTATAAAGCTAATTAAAGAAGATAATCGCTGGACATAGAATCCGAATAGCACGCTGACATATTCACAATATTTTACAATGACACAAAATTCATTAATTGATTTCTTTTACTATATCCTATCACTATGATATCCATAATTAAAGAGCGAGCGATAGAACTTACTATTGCAATGATTACCATCTTTTTTGGGGTTTTGATGTATTTGTTCTTAAAGGGAAATATTGGTGTGTCACATGATTCCATCTACTACTTTAGATTGGCTAATGAGTTGTATGAAAAACATTCTTATAATTTTGAACTGCTTGGGGTCTATCAAGCCTGTGCACATTATCCGCCTATCTACCCCATGGTTTTGGGTTTTGTAGCTCAGCTCACCACATTGCCCTATACAGTTGTAGCCATTATTGTAAATTCATTGTGTTTCGGTTTTAGCTTACTGGGGTTGTATAGGATTTTTAATACATTTAAGTCACTAGGTATATTATCACTAGCACTCGCGCTTTTTATCTTAGTACAAAAAGGGATGATCGATCTATACATAATGGCTTGGTCCGAACCACTGTTTATCACTTTAATGATTTGGGGTCTATATCTATTTGGTCGATCATTAAAAATGGATTCACTCTATTATGCAATTGCGGCCAGCACTATACTAGGGATTGCTACCCTTACGCGCTATGTTGGTTATTTATTTGTACCTCTTGTATTTTTTGTACTGCTACACCATTGCCAAGAGGATTGGCGTAAAAATATTAAACATATTATTGCGATCACACTGCCTTATTTCGCTATTGTAGCTAGTTGGTGGGCAAGGAATATACGAACACTGGGAACGGCACAAGGGAGAGAAGGGCTGAAAGATCAAGTTATTCCACATGGCCAGTTTGATCAACTGATTGCAACTATAAATAACTGGATATTCAATCAAAGTATTATTCCTAAAAAGATCATTGCATTGATGGTGTTAGCTTCAGTAGCCTATATAGCTTGGTCAGCATTGTGCAACATTATTCGTGGCAATGTTTCGAATGACAAGACATTGATTCATAAATTTATTTGGGGTTTGTTTTTTTTAGGATATTTCCCTTTCTTGATTTATTCCATTTTATATGCTGATCGTATGACACCTTGGGATTCAAGGATATTAAGCCCTGTTCAAGTTGCATTTTGGGTTTGTGTTTTTTTGAGTCTAATCAGTCTTGTAAAAAATAATGACTTTAATCACAAGCACAAACTTGCAGGTTTACTGTTATTTGCAAGTAGTGTGCTGATGGTCTATTTTATCAATCACGCCAGTAATCATAGAGCTGATTTTCAGGCACCAAATTATTTTATACACAAGCCCTTCTTAAATGAAATTAAAGCAATGGAAGTTGCACCATTGTATGCGGATGAGTTTGATGATTTATATATTTCTTATCTACTTAATAAAGAAGTGGATCATATTTCAGAGCTAGAGAAAAAGACCGCTATAGGCCAAAAATTTTATGTTACGTCGCTCAATAATAAAAGCCATTGGGATGTACTAAAAGATAAGACGGATAGTCTTATAACTATTATCCCAGATCATCTCTATATGGGATTGCGCACTAAATAATTGCTACTGACTAATTGCGCAAAAATTACTAATTCCATATATCGAAGTAGTTATTAGGACTTGAGAGTATTAGATGTGAATACAGTAGTAATTTATTGTTTTGTGGGTGCCTAGTGTCCAGTCCTACTTGCGGTGTAATGAGAGATGTTTTATAGTATAATATTTTTAAATTAGGGCGATGCCTATGGCCCGGGCTGCTCCAGGCTACACTACGTTTCGGTCTTGTCCACTGACTCCCTCTTTAGCTTCGTCATACATAAATCTAGCAAGACTAAAAACATGCACGCCTTCAATTACATTAGTGCAGGGATTCAGAGGACAAGACTAAACCATTCCGCATCCCTATCGCTTTTTTGTGAATACTAATTTTCGAGATTCACGATTCCAATTTTTGTTTTATTCACTGATCTAAATCTATTGTCATTTATCTCACATAACTAAAACCAAGTTGCGATTTTGTAATTTATGGAGTCAGCGATCACGCTTTTACTTGAGTTTATAGTTGCACTGTATGTTGAGTTATCGTATTCAAATCTATCGCTACGTAGGGATTTATTCATTAGGGAGCAAATACTAAACAAATACAATATCCATTGTTAGGCATCCTACAAAAATTGATGGAAGTAGTCGTTTCCATTTGTACTGAATAGCTTATGCGATTAAAAACATTTTTAGTAAAAAAAAAGGCTTGCTCATAAATTGTAATATGAGCAAGCCTTTCTATAAATTTTGGTATTCTTATTTTATACTTGTAGGGGAGGGACTGTGAAGAGCTAATAGATTCTCACTAAACAAGTAAGCTATTTATTGATACGGTTAGCTAAATTGCTTTCTATTAATACAAAGTTAATAAAGCCAATTGCTTATTAATCTTTAGTAAATAATGTTTTGCCTTGTTCATATCTTTCAATTCCCTCTTTCAAGAATTTTTCATATTGTGTGATATTAGGTGTATAACCTACTGGATCGGCTAATAGTTCGCCCTCAGGGGTTAGTAAGGCGTAATATGGTTGGGTGTTAGACCCAAAACAAGAGGTTTCAAGTGCCGACCATTTATCGCCAACTTGTTTTGCTATACGAACCTTATTGCCTACTGTGTAAGGGAGTTGCTGCTCTGTAGGGAGTGCTATTTTTTCATCTACGTAGAGTGATACAACTTCATACTTATCCATCAATTCTTTGGCGTATGGCCACACGTTTTCTTCCATCTTTCTACAATTTACACAAGCCCATCCAGTAAAATCGACTAGCAATGGTTTCTTTGAACTCTTCGAAAGCGCTATTGCTTCATCTAAATTTTGAACAGTATGTCGATGTTCAGAGGGATTCCACTTTGCGCGATAGGAGTAGAATTCAGGCGGTGGAAAACCTGATATTAAACTGATTTTATAGCCAAATATCCCCATAGTTATATAGCCTGCCATTAAGAATGTAAGCACACCTAAAGCTTTTCTAACACCAGATAATTTTTTAATTGGACTGTCATGCGGAAATTTAATTTTGGCAAAAAGATATAATCCCATAAGCACAAATAAAATCACCCAAATTGCTAAAAATAATTCACGTGGAAGTATCCACCATTGTTTTACTAAATCGGCATTGGATAAAAACTTGAGTGCAAATATCAACTCAATAAAGCCCAGCACTACCTTTACTGAATTGAGCCATCCACCTGACTTGGGCAAGGAGTTGAGCCAGCCAGGGAATAATGCGAATAAGGCGAAGGGTAGGGCTAACGCTACAGCAAAGCCCGTCATTCCAAGGATTGGCCCTATTTGTTTGCCACCCACTGCTGCCTCTACAAGCAAGGTGCCAATGATAGGTCCTGTGCAAGAAAAGGAAACTAAGGCCAAGGTAAAAGCCATAAAAAATATTCCGATCAGTCCACCTTTCTCACTAGCAGAATCGGATTTATTGATGATCCAACTTGGCAATGTAATTTCAAAATACCCAAAAAATGAAAATGCAAAAATGGTAAAGATGGCAAAGAATACGAGGTTGAACCAATGGTTAGTGGATAGCCAGTTGAGTATGTCAGGACCAAATGCCTTAGTGACTAAAAATCCCAATCCTACATAAATGATAATGATGGATAATGCATATATCAGTGCATTGATCAATCCTTTTTTGCGATCCTTGCTGCGCTTGGTGAAAAAGCTCACAGTAAGAGGGATCATAGGAAATACGCAAGGGGTTAGTAAAGCCGCAAAGCCACCTAACGCGCCTAATAAGAAGATCATCCAGTTGGACTTGCCCTCACTGCTATTCATTGGCTTAGCCAGCCCACAATCTTTTATTTTGCTCTTAAAACCCCATGGATCATCGCCGCTCACTGCTAAAACATCTGTACTAGGTTGTATGTAGCCATTCTTATTAAATGCAAAATCTTCTGGAGGAGGAAATAAGCATTTTGAATCATCACAAGTCATGTATTCAAATGAGCCTTTGAGCACTGCATCAGGTTGAAGAAATTTTAACTTTCGCTTAAATATCACACCGTGTTCATATTTCTTTACCTTGACTTTGAACACAGGATCCATCTTATCTATGAGTACACCATCTTCCTCTCTCACCTTATCCTCAAGCCATTCTATATCCTTATTGTCTTCAAATGTGAAAATGGTAGGTCTAGGTCCTTCATCGGCATTATTATCTTGAGAGTAAATATACCAGTGATCCTCTACCTTGCTTATCACTTGTAGTTCATAGACACCATCCCCTACATCAACTAAGTTGTAACTCCATTTTATTGGATCTTCAATACCAGTATTGCCACCCTCAGTGTTTGCATTTGCGGCCGTGAAGCCTGATTGACCTAATGCACTATTACCTTCAGTAGCTAATCCACTTACAGTTGGATCTTGTTGTACTACCACTTCTTCTTCTGTATCGTCATCACCACCTTTGCCTATTGAAAACTTAAACTTATCCTTTTTTGGTGGATTACATTTTTTATCATTACAAGTCATGTATTCTACCTCACCTCTTATACGGGCTGACTTGCCTTTGAGTTTGATTTTTTGTAAGAACTCTACCTCGCCAGCAAACTTGTTTACTTTGATCTTTAATTCGGGATCAAGTCCAGTCAATACATTTCCTTTTTCATCTACGCCACCTACTAAGGTATAACGGGGATTTTTTTTAAAGTCAATTGTGGTGGGTACCAGCTTATCTTTTGACTCATTGGTCTGTGAATATATATACCATCCAGCATCTATCTTAGCTTTGAGTCTCAATCGATATTCATTTTTGCCTAGACTATCGATGGACTCAGACCATTTTACTGGTGATCCTTGCTGTGCTGACAAAATTAGTCCATTACATAGCAACAGTAAGGCATAAAAAAATCTATTGAGGAATGAAAATTGACTCCTTGACATATTAATTGATGATGATGGTTATTATTTCTTTATTTCGAACTCAAAAGGTACTTGCTTAGGTGCTAGACATCTTGTATCATCGCAACACATAAATTCCAAATAACCTTTCACCTTTCCACATTTTTTATCTGGCTCTACCGTGGTGGTAAGTTTCATCCAGTGTTTGTATTTCACTACATCCATAGCAAACATTTCATCATAGCCTTCGTGCTTTTCTCCATCCTCGGTATTTTTAGGACTGAGTGTGCATCCTTTTACTTCTTCAAATACGATTGAGGTTGGGATCGGTCCACCTTCAGCTAAGTACTGAGAATATACACCCCACTTGTCATCTATTTTGGCATCAAAGGACAAGATGGTTTTTCCATCTTCATTTTTTTCTGCGTGGAATGTCCAGCTTACTGGGTCGAGATCAGCGTCTTGGGCTATACAATATTGGAGAGAGAACAATAAGGCTAAAAGAATTGATTTCATGCTTTACATCAATGTTATGAATGGCAAAAATACTAAAATAACTTATTGCAATAAAGGGTCTTAACTTACTATAACAACTTGGGAATAAGGGGCTTATTACTTGGCCCTTTTTAAAGAATTGTTATGATCCCTTTGCTGTTTTACCTATAAGCGAGACCAAAAGTGATAGCCCATCAGTATTACCTAGTCCTGGCTCGGCGGCCCGCTCTGGATGCGGCATCATGCCATATACATTCCTTTCTGCATTGCATATTCCCGCAATATTATCAAGCGATCCATTGGGATTAGCTGCTGAAGTATATTGGCCGTCTTCATCACAATATCTAAAAAGTATTTGGTCATTCTGAATAAGCTGCTTAAGGGTTTGTTCATCACAGTAATACCTGCCCTCTCCATGAGCGATCGGAATTTTATAGGCTTTTTCTTGGTTCAGCGTGCGAGTGATCATTGATTCCTTAGTCTGTGGTCTTATGTATATGTTCTTACATATATAGCTCTGTGTCTGATTGTGCATCAGCACCCCTGGCAGCAACTGAGCTTCACACAAGATTTGAAAGCCATTACAGATTCCTATTACCTTGCCCCCTTTCTTACTAAACTCAGCAATGGATTCCATTATGGGAGAAAAGCGCGCTAAGGCACCTGAACGCAAATAATCACCATAAGAAAAGCCGCCTGGCAATATGATGGTATCACTGGTTTCAAATGACGAGATATCCCTTTCCTTGTGCCACAGTATTATGACTTCCTGATTGAGTACACGGCTGAGTACATGGATAGTATCTCTATCGCAATTAGACCCAGGAAAAATCACTACTCCAAATTTCATGGTATTTTCGATTTTGTGGTAAAGGTAAGGAGAATTATAGTGGGTCTTGTAATTTGGCTTGTTCTTTCACTTTTATTAAGAAGATTAGGCCTTTCCTAATTCTAGGTAGGGCTTGCGTAATATCATGTAATTAATCAATTTTGGCGATGCCTAAAGGCCCAGGCTATTTCTGGCTTATTGATTGCTTTTGGCGAGCCAGAATCTGCACCG